>NZ_JBLZFY010000005.1:0-98093 GCF_050753365.1 Geminocystis sp. CENA526 | reverse complement strand
AGCTCTTCCCCCTCTCCCCCCTCCTCCCCCTCTTATCTTCATCATTTTATATCGAACTCAGGTGATTCCGTAGCAATTTTGTGATGGATAAATTCTCATGGTTATTTACTTATCAGTTAAACTTTGCTAATTTATGCGCATTAGCTCAAAAAAAATCTTTGTTAATCATCCTTCACTAGATAAGTAAACCAACTATTCAAACTATCTAATTGCTGAGAGGCTTTCATTGCGCCTAATCCCCTGACAATTACCTTATTTTTGCCATAGACAAAACGATTTTGTATGTGTTTAGGTAACTTCTCCTGTAATAAGCGCCATGCTGGTTCTTGCATAGGTGTTTCAAGCACAATATTTTGTTTGCCCTCTGGTTTGATACGAGAAAAACCGATCGATCTAGCCTTTAATTTCAACTGAGCTACTTGTAATAATTGTTGTGCTGGTTCGGGAATATCACCATATCTATCTTGCCAATCCGCCTCAATTTGCTTAATTTGTTGATAACTAGATACAGTTGCGATCGAGCGGTAAGCATTCATTTTTTGTTCTAAATCAGGGATATAGCGGTTAGGGATTAAAGCCGTGAGTTGTAAATCAACTTGAGTGTCTTCCACTTGAGGGATTTCTAGCCCTTGAATTTCATTGATAGCCTCTTTTAACATTTCGGTGTACATTTCAAAACCGATAGCTTCCACTTGCCCAGATTGCGCTGCCCCAAGCAGACTACCGACTCCACGAATTTCCATATCACGCATAGCTAAATAATAACCTGAGCCGAGTTGAGTAAATTCCTGCAAAGCGCGTAATCGTTTTCGTGCCACATCCGATAAAGTTTCCTTGTCAGGATACAACAACCAAGCATGGGCTTGAATCCCCGATCGACCTACCCGTCCCCTGAGCTGATATAATTGGGCTAAACCGAATTTTTGGGCATCTTCGATGATGATAGTATTCACACGGGGAATATCTAAACCAGACTCAACGATAGTGGTACACACGAGCAAATCCGCTTCACCGTTATTAAACGCCAACATAGTTGTTTCTAACTCCCCTTGGTGCATTTGTCCATGGGCAATGGCAATTCTAAGACTAGGAATCATTGCCTGAAGCATTTTGATGGAATCCTCCATGCCTTCGATACGAGGTAAAACGTAAAAAATCTGTCCTCCCCTGTCTAATTCATTGCGAATAGCAGTACGAATCGCCCCTTGATTGAAGGGCATAATGTGGGTTTTGATAGGGCGACGACTAGGAGGAGGAGTGGTAATTAAACTCATTTCTCGCACCCCCGAAATAGACATATAAAGGGTACGGGGAATGGGAGTGGCACTCAAGGTTAAAACATCGATCGAGGCTTTCATTGCTTTAATTTTTTCCTTTTGATTAACCCCAAATCTTTGCTCTTCGTCCACTACTAATAAGCCTAAATCTTTAAACTTAATTTTACTGTTTAAAACCCCTTGAGTACCCACCACAATATCTAACTCTCCCGTTGCCAATTTTTGGATAATTTCTTTTTTTTCTGACTCTGTACGGAAGCGATTTAATAAGCCGATATTAATGGGATAAGGAGCAAATCTTTCTACTAAAGTATGATAATGTTGCTGAGATAAAATAGTCGTAGGTGCGATAAAAACTACCTGTTTATTTCCTGCGGTAACAGCTTTAAAAATTGCTCTAATTGCTACTTCAGTTTTGCCAAAACCTACATCACCACATACTAATCTATCCATAGGTCGATCGCTTTCTAAATCTCTTTTTACATCCTGAATTGCCTTTAATTGATCAGGAGTTGGTTGATAAGGAAAAGAGTCTTCTAATTCTCTTTGCCAAGGAGTATCTTCAGGAAAAGCAAAACCTTTTAATTCTGCTCTTTTTGCATATAATTTGACTAAATCAACCGCTAATTTTTTAATAGATTTCTTAGCTTTATTCTTGGTATTTATCCACTCTCTTCCCGACATTGTATTTAACTTAGGTGGAGCTTCTCCTGTATTTCTATAGCGAGATACCAATTCTAAACTATCCACAGGAACTTTTAATAAACCATCAGTATATTTAATAACTAAATATTCTCTCCCCTCAATAATTTCTAACTCTAAAAATTGTCCTAAACCATGATATTTATGGACAATAAAATCTTTTGGTCTTAACTTATCTAAATCTACCTGTTTAGAAGCCGCTTGACGGCGTTTTCTGATATAAGTCGGACTGGCTAAATTATGTTGTCCAAAAAACTCTCTATCCGTAATAATTGCAATGCGAAAAGTAGGTAAAATAAAACCTTCTAATTCAGCTTGTCCAGAATATTTTAAAGCCACAGAAATATTTTGTCTTTGCAATTTTTCAATACTGTTAAAATCCACAGGATTAGAGATAAATTGAGCAGTGCAATCATGCTCTTGTAAAAGGGCGACACTGCGAGTAGGTTGTGCAGAAATTAACCATCTATTATACTTACTCAAATCGATCGAATTAAAGATTTCTTTTTTACCCCTTAAAATTTCTGCTAATTTGGCAAACTGATGAGGAGAAACAGGTAAAGGGCGAGAAGATAAATTGATACTAGGTATCTCGTCTTCATTGATTGCTAAGGCAATTTCTGACAAATAAATTTGCGGATACTTAATCAACCCTAAAGAAACAGAAAAATCCCGATGAATTTTCGGTAAACCAGAAAGATTATTCCCCCCTTTCAAAGGTAAAGAATTTTCTTTATTATTATCCCCCCCTTTCAAAGCAGTAGGGGGGATTATTTCTTCTCCTGTCAAAGCAGAGTGAGAGGAAATTATTTCTTCTAAATTTTCCTCTTTTAAAGACGATTTAGGGGAGATTATGTCATTCATTAATTGCCATTTTTCTTGGGCTTGTTCAACCCAAATACGACTATGGGCAAGGCATTGTTCAACCTCGTCAAGGGCGACGATCGAATTATCAGGAAAATAGTCTAAAATCGAGGCAACATGACCATTTTCACCATTAAAAGCTAAACCCAAAAAACGAGTCATTCCTTCGGGATAAATGTCATTTTCTAAATTTTCTTGATCAAAGGTGCTAATAAATGGTTTAATAATTTTTATGCTAGGTAAACTCTGACCAATTATCGTACTCCATGTTGTAGGAGTAAGGTTAAATGCTTGAATGTGATCCAAACTACGTTGAGACACAGGATCAAATTCTCTTATGGACTCCAATTCATCGCCAAAAAACTCTAATCTGACGGGTAATTCGGCGGATACGGGGAAAATATCGATTAAATCCCCTCGTTTACTCCATTGTCCTTCCACCTCCACTAAATTCACCCTCTCATAACCCATCCTCGCTAAAGTCAAATCAATATTTTTACTCTCAAAAGTCATACCCTTGCTCAAATTTAAGCAATAGTCAGCAAACACCTCTGGAGGCGGTAAATGAGGCTGTAAGGCTTTTTCCGTAGTCACAACCGCTAAAGGAAAATTTGTAACATCCTGATTTATTAAACTAGAAAGAGTCTGCATCTGCCCCCAAATCATCTCAGATTCGCCATTAAAAGACTCGTAGGGAGTTGCTTCGGTGGTAGGATAGAAAAAAACTTGTTTATAACCCATAACCTCAATATTCGCCATCCAACGAGCGGATTCTTCTAGGGTTGAACAAACTACAAGTAAGTTTTTCTTCTGCTCTTGAGCGATAGCAGTGGTAACTAAACCTTTAGGTAAACGGGCTACGCCTTGTATCTTTAGTTTTCCACTGCTGTTGAGTTTGTCAATTAATTCTGTGGTAAGAGGAGATTTTGAGATCGATCGAATGACAGAGTTAAACATGAATAGTGAATAATGAATAGTGAATAATGAATAGTGAATAATGAATAATGAATAGTGAATAATGAATAATGAATAGTGAATAGTGCATCTCGACTACCCTCGATAACCATAGTGAATTGTTAATAATTCCTGACTATTTATTGTCTGTAAATAACAACATTAGAGTTAAGATTAAGAAAAGGTAAATAAATATGATGATATGATATTATCTCTCGATCGCAATCCTAAAAGTCAATCATCTTGTCGTTATGATCTTGACATCATTTCTTTTTCCAATGGTTTAACTCTAGTTCATCAGGAAATACCAGCTAGTTCAGTGGTAGTAGCAGATATATGGGTAAATGCTGGTGTGACAACTGAACCTGAGTCCTGGTCGGGGATTTCCCACTTTTTAGAACACATGATCTTTAAAGGCACAAAAAATATTTTTCCGGGGGAGTTTGATTACATCGTAGAAAGTACGGGAGGTTGTGCTAATGCCGCTACCAGTTATGATTATACCCACTTTTTTCTGACTACCGCTTCTCAATATTTGCCCGAGACTCTCCCTTATTTAGCGGAGATTGTTTTACAAGCGGAAATTCCCGATGAGGATTTTTATATTGAACGAGATGTGGTGTTGGAAGAAATTCGATCGAGCTATGATGATTATGATTGGATGATTATGCAGGGTGTGGCAAATACCATCTATCAACATCACCCTTATCGCCGTTCTGTATTAGGGGAAGAACCTTTGTTGTTGCAACACACCCCTAATCAGATGCGCTGTTACCATAAAACCTATTATCAACCCGAAAATATGACGGTGGTATTAGTGGGAAATATTGAGCGTGAACAAGCAATTACTTTAGTAGAAAATTGTTTTAAGGATTTTACCATTCGATCGGAATGTCCTGATGTTTATTTTGACAGTGAACCGCCTATTATAGATATACGCCGAAAAGAGTTATTTTTGCCTAGATTAGAACAACCTCGTCTTATTATGGCATGGATGGGACCGGGTATCGAAAATTTAGAAGGTGCGATCGCGCTTGATATGTTATCCTTAATCTTAAGTGGTGGTAGAACATCAAGACTGGTGAGAAAATTAAGAGAAGAAGAACATTTATTATTAGATATTAGTTGCGATTTTTCCCTGCAAAAACATTCTAGTTTATTTACAATTTCTGCCTATTTATCTAGTAATAACAGTGAGGAAATAGAAAATATTATTCGCAATCAAATTTATAAATTACAACAAGAACCAGTGACAGCAAATGAATTAAAAAACTGTCAACGCTCGTTATGCCATGACTATATTTTTTCCACAGAAACCCCCGAACAATTAGCAGGATTATATGGTTATTATCAAGTCTTAAAACGGGCAAATTTAGCGTTAAAATATCCTCAGATAGTGAAACAATTTACCCCTGAAAAATTACAGGCTTACGCTAGTCAATATCTATCTCCTGAATATTATGCTATTTGTGAAATTAAATCCTGTTAAAAATTTCAGACTAATTTCAAAAATGTTGCGTTAAAAACACTCCAAGGTCACTCAAAGGTAATGTGATGTAAAAGATTAATCCTCAAAGGCGACGCCCAGATTCGAACTGGGGGATGAAGGTTTTGCAGACCCTTGCCTTACCACTTGGCTACGCCGCCATTATCTGACACTTTATCATGTTAACCTATAATTAGATATTTTGGCAAGGGGAAAATTTAAAATTATGGGTTTAGAAATCGAACGCAAATTTTTAGTTAATCATCGTCTTTGGCAACCTCCCGATAACGGTATTTTGTATCGTCAGGGGTATATTTATACCCATAATGGCAATACTGTCAGACTGAGAATTGCAGGTGATAAAGGCTATATCACTCTCAAGGGTAAAAGTAAAGGCATGGCTCGATCGGAATTTGAGTATGAGATACCCTTACAAGAAGCAGGAGAAATGTTGGATACTCTGTGCGATCGACCTCTCATCGAAAAGATAAGATATAGAGTAAAAGTAAGTGAGTTAATGTGGGAAGTGGATGAATTTTTAGGAGATAATCAGGGTTTAATTTTAGCTGAGGTGGAATTAAGTAGTGAAAATCAGGAGATTATTTTACCTAATTGGATAGGGGAAGAAGTGACTCAGGATAGTCGTTATTATAATTCTAATTTAGCTAAAAATTCTTATAGTCAATGGAGAAAATGAATAATTAATAATGAATAATTAATAATACTTAAAAGAGAAATGTCATTGGGCGGTAACGAAGTAATCTTTTTCATAAACGAAGAAGTATTTTATTTACCTTTTTATATTAAATTAAAGTGTAAAACTACTTTTAATAATGAGTATTTATGCTATACTCATTAAAGTAAAATTTTTGTTTTTTTAAAATTATATGAAAGGTTTTAATCTTAATGTTTTTCGAGAATTTTGGTTGATCGCTAAATTATATTGGTTAGGGAAAGAAAAAAAAGGGGCAATAACTTTATTAGTAATTTTAGGACTTTTATTAATTGGTTATACTCAATTAAGTGTTTTATTAAATGAAGCCCAAGGAGGATTAATTTCTACTTTATCCAGAAAAGATGAAACGGAATTTTGGCAAACAGTTTTTAAATTTTTATTGGTTTTAGTCTTGTATGTGCCGTTATTTGCAGGATTTTCTTTTACTCAAGGAAAGTTAGGTTTATATTGGCGAAAATGGTTGACAGAACATTTTTTAAATAACTATTTTTTGAATCGTTCTTTTTATCAATTAGCGGTAAAAAATATCGAAATTGATAACCCTGATCAACGAATTTCGGAAGATATTAGAAGTTTTACTCAAGATTCTTTACTCTTTTTCTTAGTAATTATTCAGTCAGTTTTACAAGTAATTGCTTTTAGTGTAGTTTTGTGGTCAATTTCTCAACAATTAGTGATTTTTTTGTTAGTTTATGCCTTGGCAGGTACTTTGATAACCACAGGAGTTTTTGGAAGAAAATTAGTTAGTTTAAACTTTAATCAATTACAAAAAGAAGCTAACTTTCGTTTTGGTTTAGTGAGAGTTAGGGAAAATTCAGAATCGATCGCATTTTATCAAGGAGAAAGTCAGGAAAAGGGCAACTTAAATAATTTATTTATTGATGCTTTTAATAACTTTAATGCTTTGTTAGTATGGCAAGAATTATATTTAGGTTTATTTACCAATACTTTTGAATTTTTACCCTATGTTATTCCTGCTATTGTAGTCGCGCCTAATGTTTTGTCAGGGGATTTAGAAGTAGGAAAAGTTAGTGAAGCAACGGGGGCATTTTTACGAGTATTTTTCTCTTTAAATATCATTGTGAGTCGTTTCCAATCTTTAACCAGTTTTGCGGCAGGTATCGATCGACTTTCCAGTTTTTATAACTTTTTATTAGGACAAAAAACACCAGATTTATTAACTAAAAATAACTTAGAAAATCGTACTATTGATACCATAGTAGATGAGCAATTATCGATCGAACATTTAACTTTACAAACTCCTAATTATCAAAATACATTAATGGAGAATGTGAGTGTGAATTTACCTCAAGGAAAAGGTTTATTAATTATGGGTAGTAGTGGTTGTGGTAAAAGTTCTTTACTTAGATCGATCGCAGGTTTATGGAATGCAGGTACAGGAGCAATTTATCGCCCAGAATTAGATAAAATGTTATTTTTACCCCAACGTCCGTATATGATTATCGGTACATTAAAAGAACAATTAATTTATCCTAGTGTAGAGAAAAATATTTCTGAAGAAGAATTACAACAAGTTTTAAACTTAGTCAATTTACCCCATTTAGCCGAAAAATTTGGCGGTTTTGAAGTGGAAAAAGACTGGGGGGAAGTATTATCATTAGGAGAGCAACAAAGGGTAGCATTTGCGCGTATTTTGATTAATAAACCTGAGTATGCAATTCTCGATGAAGCCACTAGCGCTTTAGATAGTAATAATGAGGCGAATTTATATCAGCATTTATTAGAAACAAATACAACATTTATTAGTGTTGGACATCGAGAAAGTTTAAAAAATTATCATCAACTATTACTGAAAATATCTGAGGATAAATCATGGCAATTATCTTCCATTAATTAATCAGTAAAACAGTAGGGGGGGGGATTATCGATTACCCCCTTCATTACAATACTTTTTGGGCATTCCCTAAATAGGGTTTGCTGAATAAATCAAAAGGTTATTAAAATCAATGGTTTAGGCACACTATATTCACAAAAAAGTGTGAATTTTTGGCAATTTTTACCTTATATGTTTGCCCTGCAAAAAAAATAAGCCCAAATGTGTCAATCTTCCCAGTCTGTAAGCATCATAGCAGGATCAATTAAGGTAATGTCAAATGGATCATCAGGAGGCAAGGAGGGGAAAATATCTCGTTGACAATGTTGATAGACGATCGAAATTTGAGGACCAAATACCACTTTATCACCATTTTTCAATTGTTGATTATTAACTTTGCGCCCATTAACTAAAATACCATTGGCACTAACATTATTATGACCGTCTCCGTCTAAAATCTCATAGTAGGTGTAACCTTGATCATCAAATTGTCTTATCATAGTGGCATGATGACGGGAGACAAAAGGGGAATGAATACGAATGTCGGCTTGTTGCGATCGACCTAAAGAGTACTTACTTTTGCGCAAGAGAATTTCCCTTCTTCCCTTGTCATCTTCAATGATAAGTATATGAGCTTTATGAGGTTTAGTGGAAGATTGAACCATTTTTTAGTAAAAATTTTGAAGTATAAAATACCTGATAAGAAGAAACAATCTATAAAGTTAGTGTAAAGTTTAAGGGTATTCTTCTAGTTTAAAACAAAATGGTAATCAGTAACTCAACTTATCAATTAAGGAATTTTCGAGCCGAATTTTTCAACAAGAGGGAATTTGTCACGACAATAATTGAACTTAGCGCCATTAATGCTCCAGCAGTAGCAGGATTTAACAAAATTTGATACTTTGGCAAGAAAAAACCACTAGCGAGGGGTATTGCCATTAGATTGTAACTCAATGCCCAAAAAAGATTTTGTTGAATTTTTCTGAGGGTTAGCTTACTCAAATTAATCGCTGTCACCACGTCTTTTAATTTCCCAGTCGTTAAGACAATTCCTGCTGTTTTAATAGCAATTTCTGAGCCTTGATTGAGTGCGATCGAAAATTGAGCAGTTGTCATTGCTGGTGTATCATTTATTCCATCTCCCACCATTGCAACAATATTTTTCGAGTTTTTTTGCAATTCGGCAATTAAATCACTTTTTTGAGATGGTGTCAAGCCACCATAATAAGTGTCAATGCCTAGTTTTTCTGCTATATATTGAGTTGTTAGGGGTTGATCTCCACTCATCATAATTACGTCCAAGCCCATGTTTTGCAAAGTTTTAACGGTACTTTTTGCATCAGGTCTAATTTGATCTGAAAGGGTAATTAAGCCGATTAAATCACTATTTTTGCCTAAATAAACAACAGTTTTACCCTCTTTTGTCCATTGTTCACATTGAAGGATAATTGTAGAGTCCAGCTCGATCGAATTGTTTTGTAGCCACGATCGATTACCGAGATAAAACCAATCATCAGCGAGTTTACCCTTAACGCCTTTTCCGGCTTGATTGGCAAAGGATTCCATTGGCAAAACATCAAGAGATAATTTATTGGCGTGGTTGAGAATAGCTTTAGCGAGGGGATGATTAGCTGAAATTTCTAAGCTGGAGGCTATCTGCAAAATTTCCTTGTCAGAATGTTGACTAAAAGTCACAACATTTTCCAGTTGAGGGTATCCTTGAGTTAGTGTACCAGTTTTATCGAAGACGATCGAACTTAGATTCTTAACTTGTTCTAACACATCACCCCCTTTAATTAATAACCCATTTTCAGCACCAGTGGTAGTGCCGACTAAAATTGCGGTGGGAGTGGCTAACCCTAAAGCGCAAGGACAAGCTATAACTAAGACATCAATAGCTAACTTGAGACTGAGAATAGTGCGACTGGTATCTAATTCTAGGAGAAGATGTGACCAAATTTGTGTACCCCAAAAGTACCAAAAACTAAACACCAACAGTGCGATCGAGATGATGGTATAAGTAAAGTAACCTGACACAGTATCCGCCATTTTTTGTACAGGTGCTTTACGAGTTTGAGCATTTTCTACCGTAGCGATAATTTGACTCAAGGCGGTATTTTTGCCCGTATTCACCGCCTCCAAGATTACCATATCACCGTTATTAATTGTACCTGCATAAACCTTATCCCCTTGACGTTTAAATACAGGTAAAGACTCTCCTGTTAATAACGATTCATCAACGGTGGTTTCGCCCTCCATAATAATACCATCCACAGGAAACTGCTCTCCTGATAATACCCTTACCCACTCTTCTGGTTTGACTTGTATAGCTGGAATTTCTAAACCTTGATCTTGATTTGAGTTAATTTTACCCACTAAACGAGCAAATTGAGGACGTAAACTCAATAAATCTTCTAAAGACTCGATGGCACGATTTCTTGCTCTTGATTCTAATACCCTGCCTAGAAAAATAAAACCAAGTAGCATAACAGGCTCATCGAAAAAACATTCCCAACCCAAGGAAGGATAAAGCAAAGCCACGCAACTAGCAACATAAGCAAAAGTTGTTCCCAATCCCACTAAACTATTCATATTGGGTTTTTTTTGCCATAACCCTTGCCAACCGTTGAGTAAAATTTCTCTCCCCGGAATCAATAAACTAGCGGTAGCTAAACCCCAATGAAACCAAATATTGCTTAACCAGTGTAAAGAGTGAAAGCCTAAATGGTGTAAATGTCCAATAGATGAAAAAATTAGCAACAAAATAGCACTAATTAACTGATATTGTTGTGTTTTCTGCTCTAATCTACGCTTTTCTCTTATTTTCTCTTGGGGATTCTCGAAATCTTCATCAATCACTCTTACTTGAGAGGGAAAACCAATGGCGGTTAATTTTTGGGCTAAAGTTTCAGGTTGTACGATCGAGCTTTCATATTGTACCAAAGCCACCGCAGTAATTAAGTTAACGTTAGCGGAGACGATGCCTTGTTGTTGGATGATTTGCCTTTCAACGGCTTTCACGCATCCTGCGCATTTCATGCCAGTAATATCGATCGTAATTGTATCAGTAATTTTTATGTTTGGGGAGATGAAGCTAGGAGAAATCATGTAAAGAATGAAGAATTAGTGATTATATAGCAAGTTGTTGTAAGATTAATTTTAGTTATAAATCCGATATTTTCCATCCTATCATTAACGATCATTTCGATCGAACCTCCCCCCTATCATTGCGAGGAAACGAAGCAATCTATTTTAAGCTAGAACGCATCCAAGTTTACTGATTGAGAGAGGGAAAAGTGAAGAGGGAAGAGGGAATGGGTAACAGTTGTAGTTATTTTCAAGAATTAATAAAAAATGCAATTGTGATAAATTAACAGTTTGAATTTAACCTAATACCTGCAAACTGATACCTGACAACCTTTTCGATTAATTTCTCATACTCAAAGTAGAAGAACCGTAGTTTTACTGTGTTGAAAAATTTGAGATATTATAAAAGGAAATGAGTTTTTTTGATCATGGTATATAGAAAAAGGAAACAAAACGATCGAAACTGGCGCAAATTTGAGCAATTTGAGGATAAAATCGATCGACTAGAAAATAAATTTGATCAGTTTTCCTCCCAAGTAGAAGTATCCTATCAAGTTAATATTCTGTCTGGTATTATTTCTAAAATTCGTAGGACTCTTAACTTAAATGAGATTTTTGATATAGCCACAAAAGAAACCAGAAAGTTATTAAAAGCCGATCGAGTGGCAATTTATCGATTTAATCCCGATGGTAGCGGAGAATTTATTGTGGAATCTGTCGCCCATGGCTGGACTTCTCTAGTGCATAAACAACATGAAGATGAACAGATCAAAACAAATGTTAGTGATTGTACTATAAAATATTTAAAATCTACAACTTCGGCAACAGATAGTTATTTACAACAAACTAAAGGTAATAATTTTACCCCTAGTAATGCTTTTCGGGTGTGTAATGACATTTATCAGGCAGGATTTTCTCAATGTTATCTCAAGGTATTAGAACGTTATCAGGCTAGAGCTTACGCCATTGTTGCTATTTATCATCAACAAAAGTTATGGGGTTTATTGGCTGTTTATCACAATTCTGGACCCAGGGAATGGCAAAAAATCGATATTCATTTTCTCAGTCAAATTAGTGATCATTTAGGTATTGCCATTGATCAAGCTGAACTATTAAAAGCATCAGAAACTCGTTATTTGGAATTACAAAAAACCTTAGATTTTCAAGCAAAACTTAAAGAAGAACAGCTAATTCAAGAAACTAAGAAAGAAAAAGCCTTAGCGGAAGTAATCGATAAAATTCGCCGTACTTTAGACTTAGATACTATTTTTGATACCGTCACCGAAGAAGTTAGACAGTTATTTAACGCCGATCGAGTCGCAATCTTTCAGTTTTCAGATTATACTAATTATCACGATGGGCTATTTGTGTCAGAAAATGTTATCGAACCTTATCAATCCGTTATCCATCAGAAAGTGATCGATCGTTGTTTCGGAGATAAATACACGACACTCTATCAAGAAGGTCATATTTTATCTATACAAGATATTTATACCGCCAATTTTAGTGATTGTCATATCTCTATCCTTTCTCGCTTTCAAGTTCGTGCTAACTTAGTTTTACCTATTACCCGCAACAAAAAGTTATGGGGGTTGTTATGTGTTCATCAATGTTCATCTCCCCGTCAATGGAAAGAAGAAGAAATCGAATTTTTGAAGAAAATTACCATTCAACTAGGTGTAGCACTACAACAAGCTGATTTATTTAATCAACAGAAAAAACGTACGGAAGAATTACAAATTGCCTTAGCGGAGGTAGAAAAACAAAAGCAACAACAGATTTTAATTGCAGATCAAGAACGCACGATCGCCCATATTATTGAAAGTATGCGTTCATCCTTAGATATAGAAGAAGTTTTTAAAACCGCTACCGATGAAATTCGTCAGGCTTTACAGTGCGATCGAACCGTCGTCTATCGTTTTTTTCCCGATTGGAGTGGAGAATTTATTTATGAATCCATGAGTAAGCATTGGACTCCCTTAAATATTGCCAATGAAAGATTTATGTGGACGGATACTTATTTACAGGAAACCCAAGGAGGAAGGTATGCTAACCATGAAACCTTTGCCGTAGAGAACATTTATACTGTGGGGCATGAGCCTTGTCACATCGAGATTTTAGAAATGTTTGAAATCAAGGCTTATATGATAGCACCCATTTTTGCAGGGGAAAAATTATGGGGATTGTTAGCCACCTATCAAAATACGAATCCTCGTTATTGGTATGCCCATGAAATTAACCTGATTAAACGTATTGGGGAGCAATTAGGAGTTGCAGTACAACACGCCAACTTATTACAACAACTAGCAACTACCTCTGAAAAGGCACAATCCGCCAATAAAGCAAAGGGTGAGTTTTTAGCAAACATGAGCCATGAATTAAGGACTCCTCTCAATGCTATTTTAGGATTTGCTAATCTTCTTAACCGTGATTCTACCCTTAATTCTAAACAAAAAGAATATCTGAATATCATAGCTCGATCGGGAGAACATTTATTAACCTTACTCAGTGACGTTTTAGAAATGTCCAAGATTGAATCGGGTAAAATTCTCCTCAATAACAATGATTTTGATCTCTATTTTTTATTACAGAGTTTAAAAGAAATGTTTGAATTAAAAGCCCAATGTAAAGGTTTAGAATTAAAGTTTAATTGTTCTAAAAATACCCCTCAATTTATCCATGGAGATGAGAATAAATTGCGTCAAGTTTTGATAAATTTATTAAGTAATGGTATCAAATTTACCGAAAAAGGAGAAGTAAATTTAAACTGTAATTTTTGGCAAAATCACGACTTACAATCCTATATTAGTTTTAGTATCCAAGATACAGGATTAGGAATTGCAGAACAAGAAATCGATATTTTATTTGAACCCTTTATCCAAACAGCATCAGGAAGAAACTCTCAAGAAGGTACTGGTTTAGGTTTACCTATTAGTAAAAAATTTGTAGAATTAATGGGGGGTGAAATCACCGTAAAAAGTCAAGTAAATGAAGGTTCAACTTTTCAATTTTCTATCCCTGTTCAAATAATTCATAATATTGAGAGTTCTTCGGTAAAATTAAATAAAATAATTGGGTTTTCTGGACAACATCAAGAATATCGTATTTTGATAGTGGATGATAAGTTAGAAAGTCGCTTAATTTTAATGAATATGCTTTCAGAAATCGGTTTTGTTGTCAAAGAAGCAGAAAATGGACAAGAAGCTGTGTCATTATGGCAAACATGGCAACCTCATTTAATTTGGATGGATATGCGAATGCCAGTCTTAAATGGGGATGAAGCCACAAAAATCATTCGTCAACAACAATCCTCCGATTTTGTCACTAAAATTATTGCTTTAACTGCTAATGTCTTTGATGGAGAACGATCGAACTTATTACAAGCAGGTTGCGATGATTTTGTTGCCAAACCCTTCCGAGAAGAAATTATTTATGACAAAATCGCTCAACATTTAGGTATAACATTTATTTATGAGTCATCGGCAAAAGCTGAAACCCATTTAGCTCGATCGAACCTTGAATTACAGTGTCAACAAGAGTTAGCCCAAATGAACCCCCAATGGCTTGAAAAACTTTATAAATCAGCCCTAACCGCTAGGGAAAAACAACTAAGAAAATTAGTAAAAGAAATCGAAATCGAACATCCTCAACTAACACAATATCTATTAGACTTAATTAATAAATTATTATTTGACAAAATTGCCCAAATGTGCGTTACTCTGGAATAAGTAAGAATTGAGAATTAAAGGAGTTAATCTTATCCATTATCCATTATTCACTATTTACAAAAACAATATTTGCTGTAATAATGTGTGAGATTTGTCAAAAAAATCAATTTTAGTACAAAATTACTGCTAGTAATTAAATCATGGCTGAAAATCAAGAAACATCAAAAGGGGATATTTTAATTGTTGATGATATTCCTGAAAACTTAGAGTTATTATTCCAAATCTTAACAGAGCAAAATTATGAAGTTCGTAGGGTATTAAATGGAAAACAAGCCTTGAAAATTGCTGAACTAGACTCTCCTGATTTGATATTATTAGATATAAAAATGCCTGAAATGGACGGTTATGAAGTTTGTCAGCGATTAAAAAATAATCCTAAAACTCAACATATTCCCGTGATTTTTTTAAGTGCTTTAAGTGAAACTTTTGATAAAATCAAAGCCTTTCAAATAGGAGGAGTTGACTATATAACTAAACCGTTTCATATTCCTGAAGTTTTAGCTAGAGTAAAAAATCAATTACAACTTATTAAAACTAAAAAAAGATTAGAAGAAAGAAACGAAATGTTGATTTCTATTAATCAAAAATTGGAATTGCAAAAACAAGAATTAGAGATTGTTAATCAAGAATTAGAGGCTTTTAATCATCGAGTGTGCCATGATATTCGTAATGAATTAGCCATTATCACGGGATTCAGTCAAATACTCAGAGAAAATGGTTATACTCCAAACAATCAAAAATCTAATGAGGCTTTAGACTATATTATTTCTTCTTCTAGGTTAATTGAACAAATTATCAAAGATTTAAGTCGCTTGACTTATATTAATTCTCAACAGTTAAATCTTGAAAATGTTGATTTAACCTCTTTAGCCCATCATATTATTAGTACTCTCAATCAAAAACAAATCGATCGAGATGCCCCCCTTCGGGATCGAGTTATTGATTGGAAAATAACTCCTAATCTTTCAGTTTATGGTGATCCCAATCTTCTTTATATTGCCTTAGATAATTTACTTTCTAATGCTTATAAATATACTGCTAAAAGTGAGAATGTTTCGATCGAATTTGGCACGATAGATAATATCAATGTGGGAGATAATCAGCAGATATTTTATGTAAAAGATAATGGGGCTGGTTTTGACATGGAAAAAGTGGATACAATTTTTACCCCTTTTGTGAGATTACATAGTAGTGCCGATTTTGAAGGTACAGGGATTGGATTAGCCACCGTACAAAAAATTATTCATCTTCACGGGGGCAAAATCTGGTGTGAAGGAGAGATAAATAAAGGCGCTATTTTTTATTTCCAATTACCTAGAATGAAGTCTTAAGCTAACCTGAGTTAGACATTAGAAGATGAGAAGAATAAGGATATTCTGTCATTGCGAGGTACGAAGCAATCTCAATTAACTTTAATTTTGGCGATAAATACATAAGTCCTAGACTTGAAAAAATAAAATATCAAGAAACCATGACATTTACTAGGACATAAGCAGATCGATCGAGTTCAATGTCAAGAAACCATAACATTTATATCCCCACAATGACGATTTTTGGTTAACAAAACTTAAATAATAGATTGTACCCCTTGACGAATCGGGGTTAGATTTTGTTACATAAAGTTAAGTAATTGATCCCCAAAAAGATTAAACAACTTTGAACCTGAAAGGGTACATTTAAGCCAAATCTTTTGAGTAAGTAACTTATGATCTGAATATTGATTAAAAACTAAAAACCACCAAGATTTTATCTTATGTCCAAGCTCAGACCTCCCTTAGAGGAAATGACCTTAAGGCAACTACGCAAAGTCGCTAGCGCTTTGAATATTCCTCGTTATAGTCGAATGCGCAAAGCCCAATTATTAAGTGTCATTCAAGAAAAAGAAACCGAATTTATTTCTAGCAATAATATCAATTCCAATAATCAAACTAATTTATCCAATCAATCTAATAATCAAGAGGAACAAAAAATGGAAGTATCTAAATTTGAAGTCGGACAAGATGATTTAATAGGAGGTCCCCTCGCTGATGTGGACGAGGGCTTCGGTGAATTACCCGGCGGTTACGGTGAAAGTCGCATTGTTTTAATGCCCCGTGATCCTCAATGGGCTTATACTTATTGGGATGTACCCCACGATCGAAAAGAAGACTTACGCCGTCAAGGTGGACAACAGTTAGCTTTGAGATTATACGATGTCACCGACATTGACTTGAACTATCAAAGTCCTCACAACATTCAAGAATATCTTTGTGATGAATTAGCCCGGGAATGGTATTTACCTATTCCAGTGAGCGATCGAGACTATGTAATCGACATCGGCTATCGTTGTTTTGACGGACGTTGGTTAGTGTTAGCTCGTTCCGTACCCGTGAGAGTACCTCCTGTTTACCCTAGCGACTGGGTAGAAGATGTATTTGTCACTGTACCTTGGGAAGCCGATTTAAAAACCCAAACCGTTTATAAACTTACGCCTCCTGCTAAAAAAGCGGCCATGGCGGCACAACAGCAACAACAAAGCACTTATTACGGTCAAATCCATGATCAAGTGTTCGGTTTAGCCCAAAGCGTAGAAGCTCAAAGGGTTGCAGGTTCTCTATACGGTAGTATGCAACAAGCACCTAGTTCCATGATTCCCGAAAATGCTCTTAGTTCCTATGTATTCCCTTCTGGAATTGGAATGTGGGCTGGTGAAAGTGCCATTGCTTCAGGCTCTGGTTTAGGTTTAATGTCTGGCTCTGGTTATGGCTTAGGCTTGGCTTCGGGTTCGGGTGCAGGATTCTCCTCGGAGATGATGCCCACCAAACCTCGTAAATTCTGGTTAATTGCCGATGCGGAGTTAATCGTTTATGGTGCTACTGAACCAGACGCTAAAGTTACCATTGGTGGTAGAGAAATCAAGTTAAATCCAGACGGTACTTTCCGTTTCCAAATGTCTTTCCAAGACGGTAACATCGACTATCCCATTGTAGCGGTAGCCGCCGATGGTGAGCAAACTCGATCGGTTCACATGACTTTCGATCGAGCCACACCTTCCCGTAATACCAACACCAAAGAAGAAGCCGTTTTAGAGTGGTTTCCTCCCGTACGTTAATTGAAGTTAAATAAAGTAGGGTGGGCATTGCCCACCATTTCCCACCATTTCCCTCTTTCCTTTTCCCTACCCTCATCAAAATACTTATTGAGTAAACCCTACTTAGTTATAAACTGGAAGGGTAAAACGAAAACAACTACCTTGAGAACCATTATCATCTACCCAAATCTCTCCATAATGGGCATTAATGATACGCCGACACAGAGTTAAACCGATACCATAACCGTCCTCTTTTTGATCTCTTTTTAAACGAAAATGATCTTCAAAAATACGCTCTTTTTTTGTATCTGGAATACCAGAACCCATATCTATAACACTTATTTGAATTTTTTGACTGGTTTTGTGAATAATTGATAGGGTAATAGGAACGGTATTGGGGCTATATTTAATAGCATTTTCTAATAAGTTAATTAAAACTTGCCTGATTAAGTTTTCATCTGCATAAACAAAGGGTAATTCTTGAGGGATTTCTTTAATAATAGATTGATTTTTTTCTATTAATTTACTCTCTAAATCTTCAATTATTTCTAATGACAGTGCAGTTAAATTTACTTTTTTGGGGATAATATTAAATTGTCCGTTAATATTTTTTGAGGTTTCTAGTAACGTGCCAATCATTTTATTCATCAAAGAAAATTGATTTTTGGCTTGTTGAAACAGTCTTTTATATAATGATTTATTATTTTGCCAATCTTCTTTATTTTGAGCTAGTTCGATCGTCTCTAAAGCAATAGAAGCGGCAGTCAGAGGACTTCTTAAGTCATGGGCTAACATAGTTAACATTTGATCTTTAAATTTTATTTGTTGCTTTAAATGCTCTATTTCTTGTTTTAATTGAAAAAGCTCATCTTCTAAATGAATTAAATCAACGGAGGGTAAACAGGTTTCTAAAATTGAATTATTATTAGTAAATTTATGAGAATTA
Organism: Geminocystis sp. CENA526; assembly: GCF_050753365.1. Taxonomy (NCBI): domain Bacteria; kingdom Bacillati; phylum Cyanobacteriota; class Cyanophyceae; order Chroococcales; family Geminocystaceae; genus Geminocystis; species Geminocystis sp. CENA526. The sequence continues at coordinate 79,409 of NZ_JBLZFY010000005.1, read as the reverse complement.
TTATCTGTTAAAGAATCTTGCCATTTGTACCAACATTTTTGCAGTTGTGCTGTTAAATTACTTCCTGCTAAAGTGTGTTGAGGCGGAGGATTTACTTTGACTAAAGCAGGGGTTGCTACTAATTTAAAATGTTCGACTAAGTGGGGGTTTTTACTAATTTCTAAAACTTCTAACTGAAAATCATAATCCACAGTTAAACTATGTAAATAGTTTTTAATTTGCTCAATATTTTTTTGTGAACTGTGACGATTATCAACAAATAATAATAACTGAAGACTATTTTTTTTGTCTTTATTTTTTCCATTAAAAAGTAATTCTGATTCATTGGGAAATGACGACATGACAAAACCTCAAAGTCTGACAATCTCTGTCTTGTGAAGGAAAAGGCTTTTCTTTTTATCCAACGATCGAATTTCTGATTTAATTTAATTAAGATTTACACAAAGCAACTTCTTATAGTTCCATCTAAGGAAATAAGGTACTAAATGCGTAAATTTTGCTAATTATAAATTATGAATAAAAGATTAAGCACTTATTTATACAATATTACCTTAATTTGAGTCCAAATTTTCTCAATATCAAGAAAATTGTTTATATGTCTCCTCATGGAAAACATTACCTCATCTTTAACCTAACTTTTTACTGACTATTTAGGGTTTGCTGAATAAATCAGAAGACTATTAAAATCAACGGTTTGGACATACTACATCAACTGAAAAGTGTGCAGTTTTCACAATTTTTGGTCAAAAACAGGGTATTTAAAATCTTATTGCTCACAATACACTTATAATTTTTGTTTATTGTGTAATGCATCAAAACCTTGATTTTTGTCATTTCTTCCCTCTTCCCTCTCCCCTCTCTTCATCAAAAGACTTTTTCAGCAGACTCTATTTATTTAAAATTTTAGGTTGACAATTTTTTAAAGATTCGTTATCATTGAAAATGTGAGTTAATTCAAATGGGATTGTAGCTCAGCTGGTTAGAGTGCTTGCCTGTCACGCAAGATGTCGCGGGTTCGAGTCCCGTCAGTCCCGTCTTTTTTGTTGCTTATTTTTTTTTCGTATTCGGTTATTTAACCTTTAAGAATTATGGTAATTTAGCATTTATAATTTAATATTAATTAATGATTCTCAAGAATAATCAAGATGAAAATAGGTGTTCCTAAAGAAATCAAAGATCAAGAATTTCGAGTTGGTATAACTCCAGCTAGTGCAAAAGTCCTTGTTGAACAACATCATCAAGTATTTATCGAAGATAATGCAGGTTTAGGTTCTGGTTTTACCAATGAAGATTACGAAAAAGTAGGGGCTACTATTGTCGATAGTCAAACCGCATGGAATCAAGAATTAATTGTTAAAGTCAAAGAGCCTTTACCTTCAGAATATCAGTATATCCACTCTGGACAAATTTTATTTACTTATCTTCATCTAGCCGCCGATCGAAGTTTAACAGAATTTTTGCTCAAAAGTGGTGTTACAGCCATTGCTTACGAAACGGTACAATTACCCGATGGAAGATTACCCCTGTTAACTCCCATGAGTATCATCGCAGGGCGATTATCGGTACAAATTGGAGCGAGATACCTTGAAAAACAACAGGGTGGCAAAGGTATTTTATTGGGGGGAATGCCGGGGGTTGCTCAAGGAAATGTGGTAATTCTAGGAGGAGGTATTGTGGGTACAGAAGCCGCTAAAATTGCGGTGGGTATGGGGGCAAAAGTTACTATTTTAGATGTTAATATCGATCGATTATCCTACCTCGAAACTATTTTTGGCTCAAGGGTAGAGTTATTGTATAGTAATTCTCAACATATCGCCCAAAGCGTCAAAAATGCAGATTTACTCATCGGTGCAGTGTTAATCACGGGGAGAAAAGCCCCTATTCTCGTCAGTAGAGAATTAGTAAAACAAATGACTACAGGTTCAGTTATTATGGATGTAGCTGTGGATCAAGGTGGTTGTATTGAAACTTTACGCACAACTTCCCATAGTAATCCTAGTTATGTTGAAGAAGGGGTAATTCATTTAGGTATTCCCAATTTGCCGGGGGCTGTACCTCGTACCGCTACTCAAGCATTAAACAATAATACTTTACCTTATATTATTAAACTGGCAAATCAGGGTATTGGGGCATTGAAACAGGATAATAGTTTAGCACTAGGATTAAATATACAATACCATCGTTTAGTACATCCTGCTGTACAACAAGTATTTCCCGATCTTTCGATCGTATCCTAACTTATTAGAGTATTTCATAGTATTTTGATAAAGGGAAGTAATGGATAATGGGTAATCGGTAATCGGTAATCGGTAATCGGTAAAGTAAATCCTATTAATTCTTCATTCTTCATTCCTCATTCTTCATTCTTCATTCCTCATTCTTTATTCTTCATTCTTTGAACGCCTTTATTTTCTGGTAAAATGGAGTAAAAATAGTTACCCCATTGTAAGTTTTAAATTGTGTCTATAGAAAATATCCCATTTAATTCGATCGAAGAAGCATTAGCAGATATAAAAGCTGGTCGTTCAGTTGTAGTTGTGGACGATGAAAATAGAGAAAATGAAGGAGATGTGATTTGTGCCGCTCAATTTGCTACCCCAGATATGATTAATTTTATGGCGGTGGAAGCAAGGGGTTTAATTTGTCTGGCAATGACTGGAGAAAGATTAGACGAGTTAGATTTGCCCTTAATGGTGACGAAAAATACTGATAGTAACCAAACTGCTTTTACCGTGAGTATCGATGGAGCAAAACATTTGGGGGTAAGCACTGGTATTTCTGCGGACGATCGAGCCAAAACTATTCAAATTGCCATTAATCCTACCACACAACCCGAAGATTTAGCAAGACCGGGGCATATTTTCCCCCTACGCGCCAAAAAAGGAGGGGTTTTGAAAAGGGCTGGGCATACAGAGGCTGCCGTAGATTTAGCAAGGTTAGCAGGGTTATATCCTGCGGGGGTAATTTGTGAAATCCAGAATCCAGACGGCAGTATGGCAAGATTACCCGAACTTTATAACTATGCTCAACAACATCACTTAAAATTAATTAGCATTGCTGATTTAATCAGTTATCGCCTAAAGTACGATCGATTTGTCTATAGAGAAACAATTTGTAACTTTCCCAGTCAATTCGGCGATTTTCAAATCTACGCCTATCGTAACGCCTTAGATAATACTGAGCATATCGCCATTGTGAAAGGAGATATTAACGAATTTGGACATCATCCCGTCATGGTAAGAATGCACTCAGAATGCTTGACAGGAGACGCTTTAGGCTCATTACGTTGTGATTGTCGAATGCAGTTACAAGCGGCATTAAAAATGATAGAGAATCACGGTTTAGGGGTTGTCGTCTATTTACGTCAAGAAGGGCGGGGTATAGGTTTAGTTAACAAACTCAAGGCTTACACTTTACAAGATAAAGGTTTTGATACAGTGGAGGCAAACGAAAAATTAGGTTTTCCTGCGGATTTGCGCGATTATGGCATGGGCGCACAAATGTTAAACGATTTAGGTATCAGTAAGATTCGTTTAATTACCAATAACCCTCGTAAAATAGCAGGGTTAAAAGGGTATGGTATCGAAATTGTCGATCGAGTACCATTATTTATAGAAGCAAATGACTATAACTCCAATTATTTAGCCACCAAAGCCGAAAAATTAGGACATTTATTATTACAAACCTATCTTTGCACCGTAGCAATTACATGGAAAAATCCCTTAAATTCTGCCACAAAACGTTATCAAAAACTAGAAAATTTAAGGAATTTAGCGCGTAGTAATAACTTAATTGTACAGGAAGAAACCCGACCAGTTTCGATCGCCTTATTTAGTCAACCTTCCATGATTTTTCATCTCGGTTTTGATAAGGCAAATTCGATCGAATCAGGATGGTATAAACATAAAAATCACCCTTATTTAAAAGCAATTTTAGACATTTTAACTCAAATTACCTCATGGGAAAGTTTAGATAATTTACAATTTTTAATCGCCGATGGAGAAGATCCCATGTTAGGCTTAAAAGTAACCTTAGACAGAAAAAATATTGCTCAAAATTTATCGATTAATGAGTTAAATTATCCCTTAGAAACTCAAACTATTTATAAGCTGGAATGAGGAATTAAGAATTAAGAATTAAGAATTAAGAAAGACAACAGGCACTCATGCAACAATTACTCCCCAATACCCCAATACCCTAATACCCAATTTTCTCCCTCTCATCTTCATCTGGTTTTTTTGTAAAACTTAATACTTATCCCACACTACCCTCTAATTTGAGACTCAAAAGTTTATCCGCTTCGGCGGCAAATTCCATGGGTAACTCGTTTAAGACATCTTTACAGAATCCACTTACCAACATTGACACCGCATCTTCTTCGGAAATACCTCGTTGAGCAAAATAGAACAATTGATCTTCCCCAATTTTAGAAGTGGAGGCTTCATGTTCAACTTTAGCACCACTATTATCGACTTGGATATAAGGAAAGGTGTTAGCTTCGGCACAATCTCCAATCAGCATAGAATCACATTGAGAGTAATTTCTTGCACCTGTAGCTTTATTACCCATTTTCACTAAGCCACGATAGCTATTTTTGGAGTTTCCAGCCGAAATTCCTTTAGAAATAATCGTACTGCGAGTATTTTTGCCAATATGTACCATCTTAGTTCCAGTGTCCGCCTGTTGCATATTATTTGTCAAGGCGATCGAGTAAAATTCCCCCACAGAATTATCTCCCACTAAAACACAGCTAGGATATTTCCATGTTATCGCAGAACCAGTCTCCACTTGAGTCCAAGAAATTTTGGAATTGACTCCCTTACATAAACCGCGCTTAGTAACGAAATTATAAATACCACCCTTACCATTTTCGTCTCCTGCATACCAGTTTTGTACTGTGGAATACTTAATATCAGCGTTGTCTAACGCCACCAATTCCACCACCGCCGCATGAAGTTGGTTACTATCATACATAGGAGCGGTACAGCCTTCAAGGTAACTCACAGAAGCGCCTTCTTCCGCCACAATTAAAGTACGCTCAAACTGTCCAGTATCGCCATTATTGATGCGAAAATAAGTGGATAATTCCATTGGACATTTTACCCCTTTAGGAATAAATACAAATGAACCATCACTAAAAACTGCACCATTAAGCGCCGCAAAATAGTTATCCGATGCAGGTACAACACTACCTAAATATTTTTGTACTAAATCAGGATGTTCTTGTAACGCTTCGGAAATAGAACAGAAAATCACACCATCTTTAGCTAGTTTATCCTTAAAAGTGGTTGCGATCGAAACACTATCAAAAATAGCATCAACGGCGACATTACCTAAACGTTTTTGCTCAGATAAAGGAATGCCCAACTTTTCAAAGGTTTCGAGGAGAGTTGGATCAACTTCATCAAGACTATCTAATTTTTTCTTTTGTTGTTTAGGAGCACTGTAATAGATAATATCTTGATAATTGATACTAGGATAACCGACATGAGCCCATTCAGGTTCACTCATTTTCAACCATTGATGATAACACTTGAGACGAAAATCTAACATAAATTGAGGTTCATTTTTTTTCCCAGAAATCAATCTCACCACATCTTCACTTAAACCTTTAGGAATAGTATCTGATTCAATATCTGTAATAAATCCGTATTTATAAGGTTGATTAACAAGAGTTTTAACGGAAGCGCTCATATTTTCTTTTAGTATAGTAAATTAGTTTTATAGTTAAACAACTTTTTTGTTGTTTAAGTCCATTTTACAATGAACAATGAATAAATAACAATGTTGTTAACTGAGAATCAACAAATAAAGTCATTGATAGGGAAATAATACCATGAGTAAGCTAGAACGCATCTAAGTTTACTGATAAAGACAGGCAAGAGGCAACAAAGATTATGGGTTATTTCCATTAATTTTAAAATATACAATCTATTTTGCTTTAGTACTTAAAATCAAAGGTTTAGTTCATTTAATGTGTTGAATGCCTTGATTGTTTTAGTCTTCTAATTTATTCAGCAAATCTTATTTAATTTTAAGTTGAAAAACACTTAGAAAAAAACTAGCAAAAATGATTTGTAATCCCAAGGCGATCGAAGTTACAGAAGGAATAACTAAACGCATGGTAAGCACTGGATTTAATGCCCCAAAACCCGTTGATTCCCACTGAAACAGGGCAAGAATGGAAGTAATAAGCCCTATTAAAAACAAAATTGAACCTAAAATTAACCCTTGTTCTAAGGTAAATCGATCGAGCAGATTAAACAACTTTTTATCAGGAGGTAATAACCCTTCTTGGATAGCATAAACCTTCGTAAAAATAGCAAAATTAACTAACTGAAATCCGATAATAATAGCAGTGGCAGAATATAATAAACTGTGAACTCTAGGACTTGCTAATAAGATCATAGTTACTACTAAACCCATTACCATCAGAAAAATACCGGGGTAAAGAAACAACCAACGAGGACTGTATAATAATAAAAATCTCAAGTGTCGCCAACCATCTCTCCATGTGCGTAAATGGGGTTTACGAGAGCGTCCATCGGGTGATAAGGTAGTGGGTACTTCCGTTAGTTTTAAGCCGTTTAAAGTGGCTTTTACCACCATTTCTGAGGCAAATTCCATGCCCGTTGTGCGTAAATTTAAGTTAAGAATGGCTTGTTTGCGAAACCCCCTTAAGCCACAATGAAAATCATTACAAGGACTCTTAAAAAATAATTTCCCTAACCATGTTAAGACGGGATTCCCTAGATATTTATGTAAAAAAGGCATCGCGCCTTCTTTAATGCCACCCTTAAAACGATTTCCCATAACTAAGTCATAACCACCTCTCAACTTTTCTACAAAGGGATTTAAAGCCGTAAAATCATAGCTATCATCCGCATCCGCCATGATAATAAATTCTCCCCGCGCCGCCATAATTCCCCCCATTAGCGCACTACCATAGCCTTTTTCTTTCACATTAACTAATCTTGCTCCCATCTCGATCGCAATATCTTGCGAACCGTCAGTACTACCATTATCAGCAATAACCACTTCTCCGATAACTTGATATTCTTGAAGATACTGTTGTGCTTTTTTGATGCAAGTAGCAAGGGTTTCTGCTTCATTTAAGCAAGGCATGATGATTGATAATTCGAGGGAATCCATAAAGAATGAAGAATTAAGAATTAAGAATGAAGAATTAAGAATTAAGAATTAAGAATTAAGAATTAAGAATGAAGAATTAAGAATGAAGAATTAAGAATTAAGAATTAAGAATTAAGAATTAAGAATTAAGAATTAAGAATTAAGAATTAAGAATAAATGAATCTTCCCCCTCTCCTCTTTTTCTCCTTCTTCCTTTTCTGTGCCTAATATTAGAATCTAAATCTTATTGTTTATATATTATAGGTCGATCGCAACTCCCTTTTTACTGAAGTTAAATGCTAAGATTTAACCGTTATATGTTAGGGTGTTAAGTGTTGCAATAAGTACTCTTGTATCAAAACATCAGTACTAATACCTTGTTGTTGTGCCTGTTGGTTTAGTTGTTGAATCATCCACTGAGGTAGTTCAATATTTAGGAAGTTTTTTTGTTGTAATGACTGTTTAAGTGTTTTTAAGGGGCGTTTAGCTTGAGTTAAGTCTAAGTAAGGAATTATATCTTCTCCTTGCTCAAATTTATGGTCAAATTCTGTAGCTTTCATACAATTTTACCTCTTTATTCTTGGCTCTACGGACTGAAATAATGCGTATCATATCTCCTCGATAAGTAATTACAGCAGTCCAATGTTTTTCTTTTAGCTTACCAATAACAATCCATCTTGGTTCGGTTTCTGTTTTGGCAGGTATTTCGAGTAAGTCTTCGTCTTGCCATAATTTTTGGGCTTCGAGAAAATCTATCTCATGCTTTGTTACATTTGATTGACTTTTATTGGGATCATATTCAAATTTAAACATACTTGATATTTTCTTATTACTTATTACTTATATATTATAGGTCGATCGCCACATTTTTCTTCAACTTCTTCTTTACTGAGGTTAAATTCCGCTTTGACACTATAATTTTTGCCTTCATGAAAGGCAGAGTTATAAAGAAAAGTAAGGGGAGTAAAACCCACTAAACAAGCCTCTTTTTTTTCCTCTAACATCGTGATAACATCTTGATCAACTCGATCGATCATAAATTTTTCTAAAGACATAGTATTAGGATAGGTATAATCCCAACGAGTAAGAGTGGTAAAAATCATCATTACTGCCATAGCAATATAAGCATAATTTTGCGGTTTTAACCATCTATTTTTAGTGATTTCATATTGCTGAATTAATAAGTATAAATTGAGAGTAATTAACACCATTATCCAATACATATAATATCTCAATTGATATGCAAAAGGAAGAAAAGGAGTTACTAAACTCATGATAATAACTAACCATAAAGCGATACGAGTTTCAGGATTTTTTTGACGACATAACCAAGCAAATAAAACCACATTAAACACCACATAAAATGCAAAATATCCCCCCATACCAAAGGTATCAGCATCAAGGGGAACATAATCCATTGCGATCGTCCAATGCCATGGGCGACGCTCATCAAAAGCACCTATTTCTAATAAAGAAAAAAGCCATCTTTGTAGAGGAGACATAGCTTCAATTTTATCGGACATATAATCGCCACTAGGTACAATAATATGATTTAATTCATAACCAAAAATGCTTATTTTTAAAGGATAAAAAGGATTTTGATAGACAATAATATTTTTAATAGAAGTCAGAAACATTATCACATTTGCGACTGCTGTTGTTATCAATAATATAGCTATATTTTTTAGTCGATTAGTAGGGTTAAAACGATAGAAAATTAACCATAAAATTCTAGCAAAAACAAACGCCATTACTAAGGCTAAAGGAGGTACTAATAAATATTTACTATTACCTGCAATAAATCCTCCTAAAATGAACATGGAGATATTTTTATAGTTAATAAAATCTTCTTTAATAAACAATAAATAAGTTATGATCAGTACGATCGAAAAACCAATATTAGTGAATAAATCCACATAAGAAGCAGTCGAAGCGATATGAATTAAAGGCACAGCTAAAATAGCAATTACCGATAAATAATAGGGAATTTTGAGATAATATTTAATGAAAATAAAATAGCCGATTAAACTAAAAAAACTGAGTAAATTTGCTCCTTGGGGACGATTTTTTCCCAACAAATACCAGAAAAAACCTTGTAAAATATTAGGCAACATTGTCGTTGTGTTATAAAAAGGTTCTCTTTCAGCTTCAAAGATATATTGTTCAGGGGAAACTAAACCCCAAAAACGAGCGGCAAAGGGGAGTTGATACATCCAACTATCTCCCCCTGTCCAATCCACTGCCACAATACTTTTGAGGAATAAAAAACTAACAATAATTCCTGCAAATATTTGTAAAATTTGAGTATTTGTTATCCTAATAATTTTTTTAATAAATAACGGTAAATTAGGAAAATTATCTATATTTTGCTGTAAAGATTTTTTAAGAGAAAATAGACCAACAATTAATAAACCCACCCGCAGAGTACGAAAAAGCACCCCAAAATTGAAGAAATAACCGATTAAACCGAATAATAGTCCTAAACTAATAAGATTTAAACCAAGAAGAAATAGCTTATTTTTATTACCGAAAGAGGATAAATTGGAAGGTAGAAAATTTATTTTTTTTTGATAAAATAGCCAACTAAATAGACTAATTAAAATACCGATAAAAGCACTAATTAAAGGAACAAGCATTTAATATAATTAATATTTTTTAAACAATAATTAGGAAAATAATAAACTTTAAATTAAGTTTTATTTATGTCATTGAAAAACTGTTCTATAGTAATAATTGAACAAGTAAAATCAGCTTCGATCGATAATAAATCTTTATCCCCAGTTACTAGGTAATCTGCCTTTGCTACCTTTGCCAAAACTAGAAATTTCTCATCGAAAATATCTCGACATTGAGGAATTTTGGGTAAATTATGAGGCATTTTTACAATTTCACAATAGGGTATAATCTGATAATAAATCTTCTTGTTCTGTCTTGGTTAGTTTAAATTTAGGATAAGCTAAAACTCTAATTAATTCAGTGGTTGTTGCTTTAGAAATTAAGGGAATGAACTTCTGATTTTGCCAACAAAAACGTAACTGACTAACTTTTCCTCCAAATACTAACGCCGATAGTACTAAATTAGTATCGATGACAACTCTTAATATAGGACTCATAGTTGTCTTACCCATGAAATGGCATTGGTAATATCTTCTTCCGTTATATCTAATTCTGCTAATTTAGCTCTTACTTCATCAGCACGGTGAATTTTAACGGGAGTCAAAATTATTTGTCCATTTTCTACTTTGACATCAAAATATTCCACAAACCCTATTTCTTGGGTTATTCGTTTTGGTAGTGTAAGCTGATTTTTTGTAGTTAATTTAGCTAACATTTTTACTTCTTTTTCTGTGATTATAGCATTTATTATAATAATGAAGTAAGAAAATCTTATCATTTGAATAAGAGAATAACATTATTATGAGGTAAATTCCACTAAACTTTTTTCAAGGTAAAAACAGTTATTTCTGGGCGACAATTAAAGCGAATATAAGGGTAAGCCATACCGACTCCTCGATTAGTATATTGAAACATATTTTGCACTTCATACAAACCATTTACATAAATACGACCATTAGGAGGTAATAAAGGCGCACCAAAAAAAGGAATTCTGACTTGCCCTCCGTGGGAATGTCCTGATAATTGTAACTGAAATCGATCGACTTTTGAACTTCTTCGAGCAAAATCTGGTTCATGTACTAAAAGAATATTAACCCCTGTTTCGGGTAATTTATTTAATACTGGTTTTAGTTTATTTTTACCATAAGTAACGCTATCAACTCCTGCAATAGTTAAGTTAGCATTATTTTTTTGAAAAGTATAAATATCATTTTTTAAATTAACAATATTACTATCTTTTAAGGCTTGTTCAACTAAAGTTACTTCGGTGGCATAATCATGATTTCCTAAAACAGAAATACTTTTATATTTAGGATTTAATTTTTTTAATGTTTTAGTTAAAATAATCTGATCTTTTTCAAAAGAATGAGACTCTACTTCTGCATTAGTTAAGCCTAATTTATTCAAGATTCTTTTTACTAAAGACAAGGATTTTTGTCTTCGATAAGATATATCAGTGCCGTCAAATCTCTGAACGTCTGTAATGTTTTGAGAAAAATAATCTCCTGTTAAAACTACTATATCTGGAGATTGTTCATTAACTAATTTAACGATATTATTTAATCTTTTTTCTGTCATCCAATCGTTAATGTGAATATCGCTAATTTGGACTATTTTCCAACCCACAAATTCACTATCTAAATTTGGTAATTTAATTTCAATATTATTAATTTCTATCCATTGAGGTTCTATTTGATAAATGTAGAGAAAAAAACCTAAAATACTTAAAACTATCATTAACATAAATAATATTATTAATTGCATTCCTTTAACAATCAATTTAATCAGACATTTGAGCATAAAAATTAGATTAAATAACAATTTTGATCACGAACTATCGCCTTTGACGATCGAACTTAACACAAATAAACTTTGATTCTAAGATTTTCATTATTTTTTGTCGAATTTCAATATAGCATTTTTAAATGGGGGTTGGATAAAAAGTATTTTGATGAGGGTAGAGAAAAGGGAAGAGGGAAGAGGGAAAAGTTATATTCAAGAATTAATAAAAACAGCAAATATGTCTTAGCTTAGGAGGCTCGTAAATTTTGAGATAGATCAAACAACTCCAATAGGATTGTTATATAATCAGAGAAAAGAGATTAACCGAATTTGAATGACTAAATCACATTTACAACTTGACAATTATACCCCCGAACAAGAAATCAACTCATCACCCATAGATATTAGTAGTAAAGAGTTAGCTTTAGTAATTGCCTCCGCAGGAGACGATCGAAAAGCTGATAATATAGTCTTATTGAATGTCGAAAAGATGTCCTATTTAGCGGACTATTTTGTGATTATGACGGGATTTTCCCAACCTCAATTAAGGGCAATTTCCCTTTCGATCGAAGATAAAGTATATGAAAAGTTTGATCGTAATCCTGTAAGAATAGAAGGCAAAAACGAAGGTAATTGGATACTCCATGACTATGGAGACGTAATCGCCCATATTTTTCTCCCCGAAGCACGACAATTCTATGATTTAGAGGCTTTTTGGGGAAGTGCCGAAAAAACCCTATTTCAAAGTGCATAATGAATAATAAATGTAGGGGTTTAATACATTAAACCCAACCCCACCAAAAAATTCTCCTAATCTTAATTCCTCATTCCTCATTCATTATGAATCAATCTACTGTAATTTGTCCTGTGCCATTAGAGCAACAACCGATAAATGAATATCAAGAGTTAGCCCAATCGTGGTTTTTTCGTTGGGCGACACTTTCTAAATGGGAATTTGCAGGTAAATTAACATGGGTAGGGAGTTTAAGTTTATTGATTTGCGCACCTATTTCGGGCGCAAGTTTTTCACCTCAAGAAACTTTTTTACCTTTTCTTATTTGTAGTCTATTAGGTTCATCTTTATTTGTCGGATTTGCCTTAGTGCGTTTATATCTAGGGTGGAAATATATCGCCGATCGACTGAGAAAAACTAAGATAGTATATGAGGAGTCTAGTTGGTATGACGGGCAGGTGTGGGAAAAACCCCTTGAATTTTATCGCCGTGATCAATTAATCTTTCAATATCAGGTACAACCATTACTTAAAAGATTGCAAAAAAGTTTAATCTTTCTGTTGGGGTTAATAATTATGGGAGGCTTCAGTCTATGGTTAACGAATTAAGGTTGAAGGCAAAATTAATTCTTAATTCTTAATTCTTAATTCTTAATTCTTAATTTCCTCGTTATTGTCTGATTGACAATTCATAAGATACCATAGAAAATTATTATCAAATCAATAACTCGATCGTACTATTTATATGACCAGATTAAAACGTCCTCCTTATCCACGCTTAGAAGTACATCTCCTTCGAGAAGGTATAGTAGAATCTATCCATCAAGGAGAAGTGGTGGTAGCTGACGATCGAGGTCGTACTCTAGCTGTAGCTGGAGATACTGAAACCGTAACTTTTATGCGCTCATCCATGAAACCCTTTCAAGCCCTTGCGGTGACAAGTACGGGGGTGATACAGAGATTTGATTTAACCGATAAAGATTTAGCGATTATTTGTAGCTCTCATCAAGGTAATATAGAACAAGCAAGACAAGTATTTAATATACTATGGAGGGCGGATATTGAGCCTAGTTACTTAAAATGCCCGATTCCAGAAGGAAAAGATAGCGCTTTACAACATAATTGTTCAGGAAAACACGCAGGAATGTTGGCAGTGTGTCAACAACGAAATTGGGATTTAGATACTTATACTCATCGATCGAACCCCGTACAACAGTTAATCTTACATAAGATAGCCGAATTATTGTCCATACCAGGGGCAGAAATTATGACGGCAAGGGATGATTGCGGAGTGCCAACATACGCCTTAGAATTAGGGCAAATGGCGACTCTTTACGCTAAGTTAGCCTCTGGTAATAGTATTGACTTAGAGAGAATAGTTCGATCGATGACTCATTACCCTACAATGGTAGCAGGAGAAGGAGCATTCGACACCGAATTAATGAACTTAACCGATGGAATGTTAGTCAGTAAATCTGGTGCGGAAGGTATCCAGTGTATTGGCAATATTGGGCAAAACATGGGATTAGCCATTAAAATTCTCGATGGTGCGAAACGGGCTAAATATGCCACAGCTATTCATGTATTAAAACAAATGGGATGGATTACCCCTACCGTTGCCGAGAATTTAGGAGATAAATTTTTGCGTATTGATGACTATAGGCGACTAGAGGTAGCAGGAGAATTATCCTTATTGTGATGATGGATACACTTTTATCAATATCAATAGACTTCTGGTAAAAATTATCCTTTTACGCATCTTGCCTGTATTTCAGAAGATGCCTAATAATTTATCATACTCAAAGTCGAAGAACAAAAATTTTTAACCTCCACAACATCTTCACATTTCTTTGTCTTAATAAGAGATGTAGAACAAAAGATAGTTTACAAGGATTAAAAAAAATGGCAAATCAAACACATTTAGACAAAATCACTTCTTTATCAGCGACAGAGTGGAATACTTGGAGAAAAGAAAACCCTCAGATTACACCAGATTTAAGAAATGCCGATCTAAGTGGATTGAATTTAAGTCATTATAATCTCAAAGGGTCTATGTTAATAAGAGTTAATTTTAGTCAAGCCACCCTTATTGAAACTAACTTGTCGAAAGCTGATTTGTCTAACGCTAATTTTGCTAGAAGTTTCTCCAGAGATGCTAATTTAAGTTTAGCTAATTTACAGGATGCTAACTTTTATGGTGCTTATTTTACTGGTTGCGATTTTAGCAGAGCTTGTTTATTAAGTGCTAATTTTCAAGAAGCTAATTGCTCAGATTCTTTCTTTATTACTGCTAATTTAACCTATGCTAACCTTTCTCGTGGCATTTTTCGGGGGGCAAGTTTTATGGAGGCAAACCTCGAAAATGCTGATTTAAGAGAAACTGCTTTAAATCAAGTTGATTTGACTTTAGCTAAGGCTTACAATACTAATTTTAGTAAAGCCACTTTAACCGATGCCACGATCGAAAACTGGCAAATTAATAACCAAACTAAGTTTGATTTAGTTGTGTGTAATCATCTTTTCATTGGCTATCAGCAAAAAATCAGTAGCGACAATCAATTTTTCCCTAATACTGCTAAATTCTTAGAATTTGCCGTTGTTTAATCTTGTCATGGTGAGGAAACGAAGCAATCTAATCCTCATTTTTTGAGTAAAAATTGCTAAAACTGCACACTTTTTTAGTAATGTAGTTTATCTAAACCCTTGATTTTAATAGACTTCTGATTTATTCAGCAAACCCTAAATATTGTCATTTTTGTTGGGTTACGCTTCTCTAACCCAACCTATAAAGATTAAAAACATATTTCTCCTGATTCTATCAGTGTCCATATATTGCCATTTTTCCTTAATTTGGCTGGTTTATTAATAACTATATCTTTACCCATAATGGCGATGGGAATTTCATTAGTAACAATAAATAATTTCGTATAATGAGCCAAGGTTAATGCCATTTTATCAAATAATACTTTAGGATCAGGAAATAGGTACTCTTCTCGATCGAAATGTTTTAATAAATAGTGTCCTAAGTTATCAACTTCTAAGGTAATAGTAATGGTTTCTGGTCTATTTTGCAAAAATAGATTGATGGTATCTTGGGTAAATTTTAATTTTGTACATCCCCCCTCTAATTGAGCAAATTTAGCAGGATTTTCGGTGTATAAATTGATTAACTTCATATAACTTGGCTCTAATTTTTGAAGACGATTATCTAATAATTTTATTTCTTGGGATAGTTGAGTATTGCCTTGATTTATCTTGGTTAAAACATTTAAAAAATCTTCTAAAATAGTCGGAATTTTCTCTTGATTTTTACTTAATTCTGCTAACTCTGATGCTATTTGTTGAGTAACGGAATTTCTCTCTATAGATAACTCTCCTTTTTCTTGGATTAACCATTCTTTTCCACTGGGTAAAATAGTTAAACCACAAGGTTTGATTAAATAAAATTCTTCATTATTAATATCTTTTTTGCCTTGTATTGTGAATAAATAATCAATACTTTTTTGTTTATAAATTTTTATCTTTTTATTGCCATGGGGTAATAAATAATAGTTTTTTTCTTCCAGATTTTCTAATAAAATAACCCAATAATTTCCCCTGATAACTTGCTCTAATATCATAGTTTTATCAAGCTGTTGTCGATAACTTTTGGCGTTTAAAGATACTTCTACAGCGTATTCAGTTAAAATATGAGGAATATCATTATAAAGCTCAATTAATTTATCTACAGATATTTGTAAGGGTTTGGGTTGTTGAATTTCTAAAAATTTTTCAACGGTAATTGCTTCTTTTGATTCTAATTGTTTTAATCTTTTTTCTAGTTTTTGAACATAAGAAATTATTTTCTCTAATTCAGCATTATTCTCCATAAATTAATCTATTTATTATCAGAATTAATCAAATTTTATTCGGCTTTTTGAACTGCAAAACAAAAACGTCCGATAACAGGATCATTCTCATTTTGGCTTAAAGTTTTCAGATTTAAACTCTTTAATTTATTCATAAAAATAGAAAGATTTTGAGTTTTTGAACCGTCATTATTTCCGCCAACTGCACTCCATTCTGTCCACCAATCTTTACCTGTTAAATCATCTAAAATTAAGTCAACTTCAAATAAATAAATTTGTGGATTAGGTAAATTATTAACGTTAATATTCGTAGTAAATTGTAAAGTCTGATTTTCTTGATCTAATTTTAAGTCTTTGATGGTTAATCCTTGTTTTAATGAACCACTAGAATTAATAGCAAATAATTGTTTTTCTGTTTCATTAGTTTGATTATTTTCCTCCTCATTATTGATAGTTTCAGAGTCTTCTTTTTCTTCACTTTCTGATGTTTCTATAGAGGATTGTTGTACTTGATTTTGAGGATTAAAAGTATAAAGTTTTGTCTCTGTTATTAAGTTATTTTCGTCTATAGATAAGGCGTAATTACCTCCTTTAAGATTTTTGATACTAGGAAAAGGTACTTGATAATTAATGTTTAATGTTGGTTCAATATTATTTATACTAAATAACTCATAAGGCTCATTAATTGCATCTTCTGTATTCACAATAACATCTCGATCGCTCAAGGTAAAAACTCTTAGGAGTTGATTATTTTCTGGTAATTGACTATTATTTTCTCTGGCTTGAAGATTCCCTAAATTAATGGGATTTTTCATGACAATATTTTGAGTAGGAAAAATAAACATTTCACTATAATCATCAAGTTGAGAATCTAGTTTTTTCAATTCATCAAAATACCCTGCTATCTGTTCGTATTGTCCAATAAAAAGGACATAAAAAGGACGATAAAATTCAGAAGATTTGCCTTCAGTATTATACAAAAATTGTGCTTTGCCAGTATTAGGATTAAAAACAGTACCGTTAAATTGACTTTTTACCGCCCAAACTCCTACAGTATAATCTTGTTTATTTCGATCGAAATAATTTTTGCTCAAAGCCTCAAATACTTTTCCAGCGTCATCTCCCTCTAAATCCGTGACAATAATCGTTAGTTTTTCTCTCCCCTCTACTGGAGAGGTTATTACTGATTGAATCGGGCTAGTAATAGGTTTGTAAGTATCATCGTTGCTATTGTAAAAAATGGGAGATGTAGCATCTTGACGAAAACGAGTCTTGGTTAAGGGTTGAGATTCCCCGATGCGTCTATATTCTATTTTGACATTATCTCTTTCAATAATACTATTAGCAATCAGTTCGATCGTCTTCATATAATTACTATTAGGAGTTGTGACATATCCCAACATGGAATCACTCCCATCGATATTGATGGAAACATCTAAATTACTACCTATGTTTTGTGAATTGACAATACTTTGCAAAGATTCTATATTACATGATAATTGTTCTAAGGGGGTTTTTTGACAGCCTGTCAGGAGAGAAATACTAACAATGACAGACAGTATAGATTTTAAACGATGATGATGAATACTACCCATGAATGCTCGATCGTGTGTTAAATATTAATAATGTATTTTAATTATTACCTTTGAGGATAACATAAGATTTTGAGATTGTTTTATTATCCCAGTATGACATAAAAGCCTAAAATCACCACTTTACCTATTACTTTTCCTCATCACAATACTTTTTCAGCAGATTCTAATATAACTCTCCGCTTTCTTGTAGGGAATGCAGTCTTTGGTAAATGCCTTGTTGTTGCAATAATTCTTCATGGTTGCCTATTTCTGCGATCGAACCTTGATCTAGTACTATAATTTTATCAGCCGATCGAACCGTACTCAACCGATGCGCAATAATAATAGTAGTACGAGTGCCAAAAATAGAATTCATTGCCAACTGAATTTCCCTCTCCGACTCATAATCAAGGCTAGAAGTAGCCTCATCAAAGATAAGTATATCAGGATTCATAATCAACGCCCTAGCGATGCCTAAACGCTGTTTTTGTCCGCCTGATAGCCTTACTCCCCTTTCTCCGACGATGGTATAATATCGATCGGGTAATTCATTGATAAATTCGTCAACTCTAGCGATGGCGCAAGCCTGTTTTACTTCTTCAATAGTCGCTTGAGAGTTACCATAGATAAGATTATCAAGGATTGTACCGTTAAACATATCCACGTCTTGATGTACAATAGCCAGACGACGACGATAACCCGTAACGTCAAGATGACGAATATTCATGCCATCTAATAAAATTTCCCCTTTTATGGGTTCAAAATACCTCAATAATAGTTTAACTAAAGTTGATTTTCCTGAACCTGATCTTCCCACTAAAGCCACAGTTTCATAGGGATTAATTAAGATATTTATATCCTTTAAAACAGGTCGATCGAGATGATAAGAAAAAGCAATATTTTTCAACTCTATTTTACCAGTAAATTGATAGTTAATATCAGCAATATTTTGCGGAATTAAATTAGACGCATCCTCAGCGATAGGTAAATTCATAAACTCATGGAAACGAATCATAGAAGCATAGCGACGGGCAAAGGTTTCCGATAACATACTAATAGGTTCTAATTCCGCATAAGCCATACTAGCAACGGTATAAATCGTAATAAAATGCCCTAAAGAAACCTCTTGTTTAATGGTAGGAATTAAGATGAATAAAAATACAAGAAATAATGATAATTGTACCATAGTTCTTGACCAAGTTGCTAACTTTACATAACCCAAATGAATGCGATTAATAACTACTTGATATTCTCGATTTAAACGTTTATTTTGTCTCGATAATTCCTGAGATTCCGTAGCAAAAGCCTTGACGGTTTTAATATTCGTAATAATTTCGGAGGTTCGACTTTCTGTATTTTCGATATGTACATCTAATAACTGTTCTTTTTGAATTAATTTTTTCAGATTAATTAAGGTAAACAAGAGAATTAAACTAAAGGAAATAATAAAGCCAAAAGCAATCCATTTTTCTAGTAAAAGAATAACAAAAAATATACCTAATATTCTGATTAATTTAGGTAATAATTGCCCCGCAATTTCGGGATAAGTCCATGTATGATTAGAGATACCTCTTGCCACCCTTCCTGCAATTCTACCCGGGTTATTTTCGTCATAAAAACTCAGGGGTAATGTAAGGATTTTTTCAATAACTTTTTGTGAATAATCTCGTCTTGCTTTTAAGGTAATTTCCCAATGATACCACGAACCAACCCAAGGCTGAATCGGCGCTCTTACTACGGTAATTATAAATATCATGGTAATTAAAATACTTAGAGAAAGAGTTTTTTCACTGGTATCAATACTTATTAAGTTACCGATATTGTTAACAATTTTGACTAAAAAATTATCTAGGGATTGTCCTGAAATTATGTTTAAAATTTGACCGATTAAATAGGGTACAATTAAATCTATTAATTCAAATAATCCCGATGCTCCTATACTTAAAATAACTGCTAGTTTATATCGATCGTAATATCTAATTAAATCCCTAAAGGAAGCCATAAAATGAAGGTTGAAACAAAAATACTGAGGTGTATATAAAACTAAATAAATATTAACATAAAACTTGACAACATTGGTGTTTTATGGAGTTCGATCGATTATCATAAGTTATAGACTATAATTAAGTGTACATCAAACATAAGATTTAAGAGAGGATAAAATTATGACTCAAGTAACAATTCCACAGGAAACAAAAGAAGAAGTAACTAATACAACAAAAGAAGTTTATTTCACAGACATTTTACAAGAAATTCAAGCTATACCTCAAGAATATTGGTCAAATTTATTGCAAATTCTTCGCTCTTTTCGAGAAGTAACCGATCCTAGTACAGTCAAAAAAACTGTTCATTTAACTAATAATTTGTTTGCTAATTATGATCCTTCTAAGCAAGAAGAAAAAAATAAAGCCGCTTTAGAATTATTGCGTCGTTGGCGAGAAGAAGGTGATGAAGAAGAGCAAACAGAGGCTTGGGAAATTTTAAGTAAAGCCTTTGATATACATGATAATGAAAACTAAGAAAAATAAATAAAATTTATCAAATATCTACTATGAAATTTATATTTTTAGATTCAGGAATCTTAGGCATGGTATCTAATCCAAAAACTAATAAGTTTAATTTGGATTGCCAACTTTGGTTAGATAATTTATTAGTTAATAAAGCTCATGTGATTATTCCAGAAATTGCTGATTATGAGGTAAGAAGGGAATTAATTAGAGGAGAAAAAAAAGCTAGTATTAAAAAATTAGATGAACTTAAAAACCTGCTTATTTATCTTCCTATTTCCACAGAAGTTATGCTTTTAGCAGCTCATTTATGGGCAGAAGCTAGACAAAAAGGAAGCCCTACCGCAGACTCTAAATCTCTTGATGGAGATGTTATTTTGGCTTCTCAGGCAAAACTAGCAGAAATAAATGGGAATAGTGTTATTGTTGCTACTCGAAATGTGAAACATTTATCTCTTTTTGTTGATGCTAGAGAATGGCAAAATATTGATTAACTTATACCAATCGATTCAACCAAAAACTTTTCATTCCCACGGATTTTGCTCCCTCATAATCTTCTTTTTTACTATCTCCAATATACCAAGCATTTTCGGCTTGACAATTATGTTTTTCTATGGCACTTAAAAAGATTTTTTGATCAGGTTTTGCTACTCCCGTGAGGGAAGAAATAGTAATTGTTTGAAAATATTTACTTAATTCTAAGTTGTCTAAAACTTCAAAAATTCTGGTATCAAAGTTAGAAATTATCCCTAATTCTATGCCTTGTTTTTGCCATTGATTAAGAGTAGATATTACTTCATCATAAATAAACCAAGGTTCTACTGTTTTAAATAGTTCATAAAGTTCTCTAAAATATTCCTTAAAATTATTAAATTGTTCGATCGAACCTTCTTTAGTAAAGGTATTGTAAGTAATATTTTCCCACCATTTAAACTCTAATTCTTTAATTTCGGCTTCATTGTGAGTGTCAAAAGCAAGGGGAGAAGATTCTTTAAAAACTTGATAGAAACACTGATCGATCGAATCTGCACAAGTGTTTACCCCGTATTTTTGAGCTAATTTAGTATAAATATATCCTACACTATTTTTTACCCCAAAGATTGTTCCCACTGCATCTAACAAGATAACTTGAGGAGGATGATTGTTATTGATAAGTAAATTATTAAGTTCGGATAAGTTATTTAGTATATCAATCATAATAGAATCGATAATTTTATAGTTCACTCAGGTTATCAATAGGGCTATTTTACCTGTTACTGATCCTGTTTCCATTATTTTATGAGCGATCGAAGCCTCCTGTAAAGGAAAAGTTTGATTAAGATGTACCGTTAATTTACCCTCATCAATCCATGTCGCACACTGTTGTAAAATATCAGTTTGATGTAGTAAAGCCTCCCTTAAATTCATCAAAGCAGGAGTTAACATCAACTCCAAACTAATTCTCAGGTTACGATTACGAGCTACTTTGAGAGTATCAATACTGCTATCAGGTTCGAGAATAGTGACAATATCACCATAAACTTTGACGGCTTTACAGGTATCAAAAAATGTTTTACCGCCAATGGTATCAAAAGCCACATCAACACCCTTGCCATTAGTCCAATCAAGGGTAGTTTGAATAAAATCCTGTTGTTGATACAAAATGGGCAAATCTGCGCCTAATTTACGCACTAATCGCTCTTTATCGGGGTTACTCACGGTAGTAGCCACTTTTGCACCCTTAATCTTCGCTAATTGTATCGCTACATGACCTACTCCACCAGCTCCACCATGAATTAACACCGTTTGATCTTGACTTAAGTTTACTCGATCGAACAGAGATTCCCAAGCCGTAATTAAAACTAAGGGTAAACACGCAGATTCAGCAAAAGACAAAGATTGAGGCTTAAAAGTCACAAAATCTTGCTCAATCACAGCGTATTCTGCATAATTTCCCGTATTCGGTTTTCCTAAACCACCACTGCAAAAATAAACCTCATCACCCACCTTAAACTTGGTAACTTGTGAGCCGACACTTTCCACTATTCCAGCACCATCACAACCGAGAATGGCATGGGAATATTCAGGGTAAAAAGTACCTCGACTACGAATTTTCGTATCAATGGGATTAATTCCTGCGGCTTTAATTTTGACTAAGATTTCTGTGGGTTGTTTAATAGTCGGAGTGGCGACTTCTTGTAATTGAAGAACATCCACATCTCCCGCTTGTGTCATTACGATCGCTTTCATAAATAGGTTTAGTCTCTCAATGGAATGAAATTAAAGTTAATTCAGTTGTTTTAAATCTATAGGACAATTTTGCCACACCGTACCATCTAAAGCTAATTGTTCAATATAACTAGCCAATTTAAGGGCTTTTAAGGCTTGTTCACCTCCTACAGAGGGTTGATTACCTCCTCGCACACAACTAACGAAATGCTCTAATTCTGCGTGCAAAGGCTCTATATTACTGGTATATACTTTTTCGATTAAACCATCTTGACGATATAATATTTGTCCATAGTCAGTTGTATAGTTAGCAGTAGTTTGACGATGGATTAAAATTTCATTGTTGAGAAAATCGGCTTCCGTAAGACTGCTTTTACAATGAGCGACGATACGGCGAATTTTTTGATGGGTTACTTTACTGGCAGTGACTGTAGCGACAATGCCATTAGCAAAATTTAAAGTAGCAGTTACATAGTCCAAATATTTAGACTCAGAGACACGACTGCCCGTAGCGCTTAATTTAGTGACAGGTGATCCTGCTAATTCCAATAGTAAATCTAAATCATGAATCATTAAGTCTAATACCACAGAAACATCATTAGCACGATGGGAATAAGGACTCATGCGATGGGCTTCTAATGCGAGTAAATTTTCAGTTTTTAAGACTTTGCTTAATTCTTGGAAAGCGGGATTAAATCTTTCTATATGTCCAACTTGTAAAATACAGTTAGTAGAAGCGGCAGCATTAACTAAGGATTCTGCTTCAGAAATACTAGCGGCGATAGGTTTTTCGATTAAAACATGAACCCCTGCGTTAAGACATTCTAAACCGACTTGATGATGAAGTCTAGTGGGGGCTGCGATACACACTGCTTCCACATGGGGTAACATTTCTAAATAGTTTTCAAAAAAATGTACTCTATATTTACTAGCAATATCTAATCCTCTTTCCACATTAACATCTGCTATACCTACCAATTCCACATCTTTGAGCAAACTAAGGACTCTTGTATGGTGTTGTCCCATATTGCCTACGCCAATTACGCCTATTTTTAAAGGATGATTATAGCTTCGTTGCACGGGTAAATTTCCTGACGATAATCTTTGATTTTTCATAATTATACTCCCCCAACAAAAATAATTTTTAAAATTTTTTAATATATTTATTTAACTCAGATAGTATCATAGTTATTTTGATTCTGGTGATTTTTTTACTATAGATAAAGTGGAAATCTGTTACCTGATACCTTCGATCGATATTTTGTGTAATGTGTGTAGTTAATGAAAAGCTCTAGCATCTTTTGCGCAATGTCCGTTAAGATATGTTATAAGAGCATAAGGCTAAAATTCCAATAGAGGGAAGAAATAATGGTATTTGATTCAAATTTTTTTCAGAGAGAATCAGAAACGACGGAAAGAAACGCATTAGTAGAATATTTACAGAAACAACATCCAGACACCTTAGAAAGAATCGCCCAATCTGCTACCCCCGAAGTAAGAGAAATTATCACCCATAATGTCCAAGGTTTATTAGGGGGTTTACCTTCTGAGGGATTTAACATTCAAATAGTCACTGACAGACAAAACTTAGCTAATTTATTAGCATCTGCGATGATGACTGGTTATTTTCTTTGCCAAATGGAAAAACGCAAGGATTTAGATGAGAGTATTAGCGATACGGATTCCCTTTTTTAGAATGGAGAATGAAGAATGGAGAATGCAGAATTAACACCTAAATTCTTTCGTTACTCATTACTCATTACTCATTACTCATCACTAGGCAACTAAAACATTATTATTTTGAGATAGTACTCCTTGATAAAAGTTGCGTAATTGAGCCGTGGCTGAACTCCAGCCCCATTTTTCCGCTTCTAAACGAGCATTTTGTCGTAATTGCTCTCTTTCCTCTTTATGGGCTAATAAACGGCGGGTAGCCTCGATCGAACCTTGAGTATCATCAGGATCAAACATATAGCCGTTAACACCATCGGTGACAATATCAGGAATGCCTCCCCGTCTAGCGGCAACCACAGGGCAACCTGCCGCCATAGCCTCTAATAATACTAATCCGAGGGTTTCTGTGGAAGAAGGGAAGATAAAAGCATCCGCAGAAGCATAAGCGCTTCCCAAATCTTGCCCATGGAGATAACCGACAAAATTTGTGTTAGTATTAGCAAAATAAGTCTCTAATTCCGCTCTAGCGGGTCCATTGCCCACAATAGCTAATCTAGCCTCTGGAATACTCTCTAAAACGGGCTTTATCTTGTCAATCTCTTTTTCTGCGGATACTCTACCGACATATAGTAATAATGGTGCGTCTGGATTACCTTGAGATAGTTTATTTCTCATTTCTGAGGATGCTAAACTAGGTTGAAAAGAGTCTGTGTCAACTCCTCTTTGCCACAAATCCACCCTTTCGATACCGTGATTGACTAATTCATCCACCATAGCGGTAGAAGTACAAAGATTTAATAATGCTTGATTATGGGCTAATTTAAGCAATTCCCATAAAATACCTTCTAATGCCCCTAAATTATAATGATGAAGATATTGAGGTAAATGGGTATGATAAGATGCGACTAAGGGAATATGATATTTTTTGGCGTAGAAAATGCCCCCTACTCCCAACACCGCAGGGTTAACCACATGAACCAAATCAGGCTTAAATCTTTGTAAGGCAAAGCCAATGGAAGGGTTAGGAATTGCCAATTTTAATTCGGGATAGAGGGGGAGGGGAATACCTTTAATACCGTTAATTCTTGCTCCTTTATATTCTTTTAAACCGCCTTCAGGAGAAAAGATTAAGACTTCATCTCCTTGTTTTTGTAAATGTTCAACGGTATGTTTTAAACGGGTAACGATGCCGTCAACTTTGGGCAAAAATGTTTCGGTAAATAAGGCAATACGCATAAATATTCGATCGTCAGTAGTCAATAATTAAGTAATAAATATATCACTACTTGCACAATTTACCTGCAAATCGATCGAAGAAAAATGAATAGGTATCTCTATTAAGGTTATCGAACTTGAAACTGAAACAGTTTATAATTAGTACATCTGGAATGATGAGGAGGTTAAATTTTTTGTGGTTGAATGAATTAAAATCTATTGAAATTGTTGAATCTGATATTATCGATAATATGATCGAGGTAGGTAGTGGTTGTAAATGGCGAGGAAGAGGAAATGAACCACAATGGGATAATCCCAAATCAATGAAGGCTTATGATCATATTTTACGACATCATGGAGCAAAGTTAAACTCTAATAATTTACAGGGTAGAGCATCAAGTAAAAATGTGGATCAAGGACAATGGTTAAATGATCAAGATTGGTTACAATTAGAAAAGTTAATTCCTAAATATTATGGAAATTATACCATTAAATTTAATCGTCCTATTGGTAGAATTTATCATACTGATGGAAGGGTTACGGAAAATGTAACTTATGCAAAAATTGGTAGAAATGCAGACGGTACAATTAAATATGGTTATCCAATACTTACACCTAACATCAATAAAAATTAAGGAATAAAATATGAATAGTATTGAACAATTTAAAATAAGATTAGCAGAACGTAATTTAGAAAATTTTGCTCCTCCTCCTGATGATCCTTTAGGGGAATTGTCGCCTTTTGAATTAGGATTAAGAAAGTTTTGCTACGAATATGATCATAAAGTGATTGTGGCGGTAGGGAAAACAAAATTTAATGTTTTTTTCGATCCTGATATTTGTATGTTATTAGAGGATAGATTTTGTGAAGATATTGCAGAATTAGAACAGGGTAAAACTATTCGTTTAGAGTTCGCTGAAAGTTATGCAATAATTATTAAATTTGTGCCTATTGGTGAGGAAATTAAATGTTATTTAAGAGAATTTGGTTATTCAAATAATGAAACAATAGTTATGTTGAATAAACAACAAGTTTTAGATGAATTAAGGCGGTTTTTAACTGAATTAATGGAACTTGCTGTTAATCTTGGTTATGTTAGTTTAGAGGATAAGAATGAGTTTATTAATCCTGCTTTTTGTGATTTAAAAGTGTTAATATAGAGTTCGATCGATTTGCACTACCTGTAATTATAAATCTTAGTATATCCTAACTCCACGTCTTTGAATGCTTCCTAGCCTATAATCAAAATATATAACTTTAGTATCACAATCATTTATCCATGTTTAATCTTGAATGCCAATGGGATCGATCGAACAAACTTAGTTCAAGTGTATCAGAGCATATATTGCGTGTGAGAATAAATCCTGATACTGCAACTACCACCGCCGAAGGTTTACCCCTGAGAATCGCCATCGCCCTTGATACCAGTAGCTCCATGAATGGTGATAAACTGGCAAAAGCTAAGGAAGCCTGTATCGCTATTGTCAACAATTTAAGACCGATCGATCGTCTCTCCCTCGCCTGTTATAATACGAATGTGATCACTTTGGTTAACAACAGTAACAACAAAACTGAAACCACACAAGCTATTAATAATCTTATTGCTACCGGTGTCACCCGTACCGATTTGGCGTTAAATTGGTTTCAAAAAGTATTACCACCAGAAAAAGGAGTGGCTAGGGTGGGCATTTTAATCACCGATGGTAACGCTACCGATGGTAACGGCATGATGTTAGATGATACTAGCTCGATCGTGGTTCAAGGGCAAGAAATCAGTCAAAACGGCATAGTCATCGACACCGTTGGCTTAGGGGATGCTGGTAATTTTAATACCGCATTTCTGACAGATTTATGTGCAAAGGGTAAAGGTACGTTTATTTATGCTGATAATTTAGCTAATTTTCAGAGTCTTTTAACCGCCAGATTAAGCAGTTTTCAAACAGTAGCAATGGAAGGAGCAAAATTAAAATTAAATCCGAAAAATCAGGTAAAATTAAAAGGTTTTTGTTGTTTACGTCCCGATTTTTTACCTTTAGAAGAAGTGCTAAAAAATGAGTTATTATTAGGTACAATTCACACAAATTGCTTTACGGATATTTTAATTTCTGTAGAAGTTCCTCCTGCGGATTTTGGTAATAGTAACGGAGAAAAAGAAGTCTTAGAAATAGACTTAATTACCGCAGAAAATAATTCGATTGTCAAGCAAATTACTACTTTAAATTATACTGGTTCTTATAAAGAAATTCAGCAAATTAATGAAGATGTTGATCAAGATTTGTTGCGATGGAAATTGAAGATTTATAGTGCCGAATTAACGAAAACAGTTGATCCCAATAAAACAGGAGAATTATTAATTAATATGCAGGTAAATGCCACTAAAATAGGAGAAAAAGAATTAGCAAAAACCGTAGCTTCAACTCTCGATAATTTGCAAAAAACGGGGCAATTAACCCCTCATCAAACCACCAGTTTATTTAGAGATACTCGACAAATTAACTAACAAAATAAAGTCTTTATTAGAATTAATGATCAATGGCGTATTTGTTTTTCTTGGGATAATGGCGCTCAAGAAGTAGAAATTGTTGATTATCATTAATTTTTTATGATGAATTTTCAACTATTAATATCAAAAAAAGGTAACTTATGACAGATTGGAAAAAACCGATTCATCCGGGAGAAATATTAGCAGATGAATTAGAAGAAATAGGCTTAAATGCTTCCCAACTAGCCGATATTATTGGAGTACCGAAAAATCGAATTTATCAAATTTTAAATGGACAACGTAACCTGACAGCAGACACAGCTTTACGTTTAGGAAAATTTTTTGATACAGGAGCAAAATTATGGTTAAATTTACAAAAAAATTATGAGTTAGATGTGGCTAGTCAAAATCTAAATAATCAGTTAGATTTTATTATTCCTTACCATAAATTAAAACAACATTTATCTCTTAATTAAAAATAGAATAATCCTTAAAAAGTTCCTAAAAGAGACTTTAGCTATAGCTATTACCCTTATCAATTTCTGGCGAATCGATCGAATTGACCTACATTTGATCAAATATTAGAGATAATTGCTATAATACTATTATTATTATTTTCAAACTTAAACATTATGGATGGTATTCAATATATTGTTAACGAAGAAGGGGAAAAAAAAGCCGTTATTATTGACTTAGAAAAATGGGGTAGTTTATGGCGAGAATTTTCTACAAAAATCGAAAATTTACCCGATGATGATCAAGAAAATTGGTTAAATAATCCTACAGTACAAAATGACTTAAATCAAGCATTAGAATGGAATTATAATAATCCTCCTTTAGTCTCTAATTTAGATGAATTAGCTACAAAATTAAATATTTATGAATAAAGTTTTACTAGACTTAAATAATACCATTTTTCAAAAACACTTATTTAATTTATCTAAATCAGATTTAATTGCAGTATTTAAAACTTTGAAAAAAATATCTAATTTAACATGGGAACAATTATATCAAGATCAAGGCTTAAAATGGGAAATGATCAAAAATAAACAAGGAAAAAAAGGAGAAAAATTATATACCTTGAGGATAACTCAAAAATGTCGATCGATCGGTGTTAGAGAAGGAGATTATTTACGCTTACTATCTTTACACACAGATCATGATTCTGCCTATAAATGATTCTTAATTGCTATTGTTTACTTTATTAATAATATTTTCTAACAATTTAGGAGATATAAAAAAGTTAGTTTTTTCTAATTCTTTGAACTTATTAACTTCAATTAAACCTGCTAAACAACCATCATAAAGAATACCTAATAAACCAATTATTTTCAAGTTTCGGTTTTTAGCAACTTTTCGAGCTAATTTTTCATCTAAAATAATCAAATCTGCTTTAACTTCTTCTGCTAAAATAATAGCACTTTTTTCTCCTTTATCAAGTTTATCTAATTCTAAATCAATTTTTTCTTGATGATTTTTTATCACTAACCATTCTGGTTTATTTTTTAAGTATTCTCTTACTTTTTTAGGTGAACATTGATTAGTTAATTCTTGATAAACTACTTCTGGAATGATAATCTTACCATATAATTCTGGTAAAATATTAATACAATCAATGATAATTAAATAACAAAGAGGAGAAGTATCCGCAATAATGATCATTTAATACCTCTTAATGTATTAATTGTATTCAAATCTTCTTCTAAATCTTCCTCATCATAATTTAAAAAAATTCCAGAATCTTTTAAAAATTTATGTACTTCCAAAGATGAGGATAAATTTAATATTTCTTTTAATTCATAAGTGCTAATTAATCTATTTTCGTATGCTTCTAAAGCAATATTTTTTATAATTTTTTGTGATAAATTTCCCCATTTTTTCTCTAGTTTTGATGTCATTGTATCTGGTATTGTAATTACTATTTCCATGATTTATACCTCTTTTTTTTCTGTATTTAAAAATAATATAGGTAAGGATAAAATGGGCAATGCCTACTATTTTAATTAATTTTCATGATTTTGTTTAACCATGAGAAAATGCTTAGGTTATGTTCGATCGTCTTGAAATAAAATTCAGACTTAAAAGTTAAGTTATCTAAAGATAACACAAAAACTTATGTTAATGGGTTTTGACTATCACCAAGAAAATTATTTCTTATCTATAATAAATTGAGTTACAATTAAGATATTGTCATGGTCAAAGAAAGATGAATAATCAAATATTATTTAGAATGCTCGAAGGGCAAAATATTGATAATAAATATTACCTAAAAAGTCTCTTAGGTACAGGAGGATTTGGTGGAGTTTATTTAGCGGATGAAGTGGTTAGAGATAGATTTATTAGAGAATTGGCGGTTAAATTAATTATCACCGATAACCCCGATAAACAATTAGATGAATTGATTTTTTCTACTACCTTAAAACATCCTAATTTACTCGATTGCTATACCTGCGGAGAATGTACATTAAATAATTTTGAATTTCTCTATTTATTGATGGAAAAAGCAGATTATAGTTTGGAAGATGAGTTAAAAAAAGGTAAATTACCAGAAGAAAAAGTTAAACAATTAGTATTAGATATAGCCAAAGGATTGGATTATTTACACAGTCAAAAACCTGTAATTGTTCATCGAGATTTGAAACCGGGTAATATTTTAAGGGTAGGGGATAAATGGAAAATATCGGATTTTGGTTTAGTTAGAAGTGTGCAGAATAATTCGACTAAAACCACCACAATGATGGGATCAATGGGTTACGCTCCTCCAGAAGCCTACGAGGGCAAAATCTCCTCAGCTTGGGATATGTGGTCATTGGGCATTATTATTTATGAAGGGTTAACGGAAGAATTGCCTTTTAATAGTGAGACTCCTTTAGCATTAATGCAGGAAGTAATTAATCAAGAGCCTGATTTAAAAATTATCCCAAAAAATTGGCAAGAGATAGTAAATAATTGTCTCAAAAAAGACGAAAAAAAAAGATTAATTGCGAAAAATTTAATTAAGAATCTACAGTTAAATATTACAATTGAATCGAATGAAAATGCGTCTGGTTATTTTAAAACTGGTTATAATTATAGAGAATTAAAACAATATGAAAAAGCTATTATTGACTATACAAAAGCCATTGAATTAGACCCAAATTATATTTATGCTTATAATAATCGTGGTGTTGTTTATGAGAATTTAAAAGAATATGAAAAAGCCATTATGGACTATACAAAAGCTATTGAATTAGACCCAAATTATAAATCTGCTTATAATAATCGTGGCATTGTTTATGGACAATTAAAAGAATATGAAAAAGCCATTATGGATTATACAAAAGCTATTGAATTAGACCCAAATTATACCTATGCTTATAATAATCGTGGTGTTGCTTATGAGAATTTAAAAGAATATGAAAAAGCCATTATGGACTATACTAAAGCTATTGAATTAAACCCTAATTATACAATAGCTATTAAAAATAAAAAAATAGCTGAAAAAGAAATAAAAAAACAAAAAAAATGGTTTATTTTCTAAAATATAAAAAATACAGTGATTTGAGTAAATTTAGTATTTTAAGAAATACCATATAAACAAGAGTAAATATTTTTGTTGAAGAAGTCTAATACTCTAATATGTATAATAAATTGAATGCTCGATCGAATCATCCTTGAAATGTATTTTTTATTTGTAGCAATATTTTCTGAAGATAAATTAAGCATTACCGCATCCATTCAAAACCAACACTAATCTGAGAATCATTTTGTTTAATGGAATTTTGCCAACCGATTTCTGTGGCTAAACGGAGATTTTTGGTAACAGCATAACCAACATTGATTTCTGTAATTCCTACTTCTTCGTTACCCGTAGGAGAAACAAAACTTTGAGTAATGAAAATATCCCCTGCGCCTTGAGGAGAAAAAATTAATCCTAATCTTACTCCCACATTTACCCCCCCAGTGTTATAACCTGCGGTTTCTATATAGCGATACCCCAAAACAGGGGCAATATTGACATAACTCCCCAAGGGTAATAAATAATATTGTAAATTCGCCCCCACTGATAATCGATCGAACTGAGGGCGATCGGAATTACTCAAATCTTGGCTATATTTGGCACTAAAAGTTAAGGGAGTATTACCGATAAAAATATCTTCTACCCCGACAAAAAAACCCCCAGAATTTTTATTAGATGGAAATTCTGTATAACCAAGACGGTAACGAGTACGAAAACTTGGTTGATGAATTATTTTATCAGAAACATCAGGTATTTCTTTAATCCATTCTCTAATTACGGGGCTATTTTCGATGATACTAGGTTCTAGGTCAAATTCGGCACTTTTTTCAGAAAAATCGCTCTGTTGAGCCATAACCGCCGTTACCGTGAATAAATTGACCAGAGATAAAATTATTTTAAATAGCATAATCCCATTGGTGTTAAAACATCGATCGTAACTCATTAACAACCGTCGTTAATTGTTCGGTGGACTGTTCTACTCCTTGAGTATAATTACGAATATGATTTAACTGTTCTTGAATAGGATGTAAACCCTGTTCGACAAAGTTAATTTTAGCTTCAATGTGAGCGACTTCTTGATGGAGATGTAAATATGCTTCTTCTTCTTGGTGAATTTGGGCTAGTTGTTGCTCATATTGTTGTTTTTGAGAGGAAACACTTTGTTCAACTTGAACGACATTTTGTCGCAATAGTCCAACTTCGTGATTTAGTTTATCCCTATGGTATTGCATTAAACTCCGTTGAGTTTCTATTTCCCCTAATAATGGTCTTAAATTTACTGTTTCTCCAAATTCAACATCCATTACCCCTTTACGACGACTGAGGATTTTAAAATGTTCATTGAGCATTTTTTGTTGTTTTTTCAAGGTCTTTCTTTGTCCTACCAAAGTCTCATTAAGTAGCTTCATCGCTTCTTGAGCATCGGCTAACTCGGTTTCGAGGGTGAATTTTTCGATTTCGGAAGCTCGATCGAGCTTCCCTTGAATTTCTTTCACTTCATTTGCCTGTAAAGTCAATTCTTCCTCTTGTAAATTGACAAAGTTTACTTGCTTTGCGGTATCTTGTTGAATCTTATTTACAATCTCCTCTAAATTACCCAAAGGCATACTTTCTAAGTCTTGAAAATTGATGTCCATATCATCCACATCATCAGATAAGAAAGAAACCTCTTGATCTAATTTACTGATTGCCTCTAAATAGATATTTAATTGCCGTAAAGACTCCTCTTTTTCTTGTAATAAAATTTGCTCTGAACGGAATTTGATTGTTACTTGTTGCAATTCCCCTTGCACAGATTCTAATTGTTGTCGTTTTTCTTCAAGACTTTGTTTTTTGTGCGTTAAATCTAGTTGTTTTTGTTGTAAAGATGTTTTGAGCGAGTCCACACTTTGCCAATAATTATCTAACAATTCTTGTTGAGTGTTGACACTAATAACAATTTGTTGTACATTATTTTTCCCAAGACTAGGATCTGAAATATTACCTAAGATAGAATTTAACTTATGGTGAAATTCCCCTTGATTGCTTTTATTTTCCGAGATTAATTTTTGTTGTTCTCTAAGTTCTTCCCATGCTCCAGTTAGATTTTCTTTTTCTTTTTCTAACTGAGTAAATTCTTCTTGTTGTTGTTGTAATAACTGTTGTACTTGATCTAATTCAGCTTGTCTTTTAGCGATTTCCTCTCCCTGTATTCTCAGGGAGGTTTTCCATTCTTCGATTTCGATTTCTTGTTCTTTGGTTTTTTCTAAGGTACGAGAAAAATGACGCAGATAATTCACCACACGAGAACCTGCTAATTCTGGATTGCCCTGAAGTTGCCTATTATTATCCAGATTAACAATATAAAGAGCTCCTTTGATAGTTTGATCTGAGATCGCATCTATAGTCAAGGAGTCATCTCCTGATACTGCATTCCACGTCTGATCCGCCGACTGAACTGCTAATAGTTTCAAGTCGGTTTTATACGCTCCTGTCACAAATGCTCTATTTTGACCTTTTACTTCTGCCAGATATAACACAAATCTTGATCCCTTTATGGTTAATCTTTGAACAATTCTATAATATTGACAATTCCCTTGACAAAAGTCTATAGGGATTATTAATTATTTTCGTTTAATGTCATGAAATGGATATATTTTTGGTTTCCACCGTTCGATCGCACCATGACATAACTGATTCATCATAGCATATTTTGAGGAATGAAGAATTAAGAATGAAGAATTAAAAATTAAGAATTAAAAATTAAGAAGGACAAGAGGCAAAGTAGTATTATTCCCTTAGTCTTCATTTTCTATTTTTGCTTAACGCATTCTATATCTAAAATTCATATCCCCTTTATAACCCGTCAATTCTGCTAGTTTTTCTAAACTTTGGACTCCTTCATAGATAGTGCCATCAATAACCCATGTGGGAAAAGCTCGAACTTTAGCATCGATACACTTTTGAGGGGCAGGGGCAACACCTTTAGGATCGCATTCGACTTTTGCCATTGCGTTAAAGGCTTCTTTACCGAATAATAATTTTTGATCATAACAGTGAGGACACCAATAAGCGGAGTACATCACGGCGTTATTTTCTGCTAAATGTCTTGCTAGGGCAATTTCGGCTTCTCCTGATGTGGTGGTAATTTCCCATCCCAAAGGTGGTTGAGCTGCTGTTTGGGCTTGAGGAATTGGTATTCTTTGTCCATCAGTTATTTCTATATTGTCATCTTGTCCCATAATGGGGGTTACATTGGCATAAACTCCCAAAGCACCCACAAGGGTTATTAAAGCAACGGCGATACCTGTAAAAAATAATTGTCCCATATCCTCCCATTCGTGACCGATAATTGTTAAGGTGAGTAAGCTAAATGAAAATAATGCCGAACCTATACAGTAAGGGCATACAGCTTGAAGTTTGAAAGCTAAAACGAACATTAAATAACTGCTAAAGGCAGTCATGGCAAAACTACCGATGCCCATTAACCACCATGTCCAGTTTTCCAGTTTTTGTCTTAATTCTTTGTTTTTATCAGGGTTAACAAATAGGGGTGCTAAGGCAAATACAGCCATACTGAGATAGGCAAAAGCCCCAAAAATGCTTAAAGGAGGTCCAGTTTTGCCTTGGGGATCGAATGGATAGGCATAGGCACTATCTAAGACACTATCACAGCCTCCTGCTTCTGCTGTACAGGCTATGTCTGCTCCTCCTAGTTTACTTAGGGTTAAATAGATGGTTAATATTAAACCCACAATGGCGATCGAACCGATAATAAATCGAGATTGACGTTGAATCCAAGGTTGGTTACGGCGACGACGTATCATAATAATTTTAAATAAGGTATTAAGGTTATTGAAATTTTAACAAATGAATTTAGACTCTAAGATTATTAAACTTTAATTTTAGTTTCATTTTTATTTTTATCATTAACAATTACGGGAGTTTGCATGGCTTCCATAAATTGCGATACTCTGGTGGGATCGATCGTCTCGTCTATTTTACCATGACGTTTTAAGGAACTTGAAACAATAACACCGTCTGCAAAAGCCATTAAGTCGGCAATATTTTCGGGAGTTGCACCACTACCGATAAAAACGGGAGTACCGTTGGCGGCGGATTGAGCTAATTCTAAGTCTTCTCGATTGGGGGGTAAACCTGTTGCCCAACCTGATAAAATCACGGCATCGGCTAAACCTCTTTCGATCGTATCTTTAACGGCGGTGGTTAAATTAGGTGTACCAAGCGGACGGGCGTGTTTCACTAAGACATCGGCAAAAATTGCTACATCTGCATCTAATTCTCGGCGATATTTTTGGATTTTGTGGGCTTTACCTTCAATTAATCCTTGATCTGTTGCCATTACTCCTGTATAGACGTTTACTCTAATAAAACTCGCTCCTACGCAACTAGCTATAGCTAATCCTGCTTTGGCATCGTTTCTGAGAACATTGAGTCCGATCGGTAACATGACTAAGTTCATAATTCGATCGACAATTAAAGTCATGGAGCTAATGGTGGCAGGATCAACGTTATCTTTAGTAAAAGGGGCATCAAAAAAATTTTCAATAATAATGCCGTCAACCCCTCCCGCCGCTAAAGCAGTGGCTTCTTGTTCGGCTCTTTCCATTACTGCTTTTAAGTTTCCTCCCCATCGTGCTGAAGTAGGAAGGGGTAATAAATGCACAACACCAATCACGGGATTTTTTTTCCCAAAAATTTTTTCAGTTATCATAAAAAGTTAGTATATATATATTCTCTGTTTTGAGAGAATTGACAGTCAAAATATTAGATTAGTTAAGTTTATGGCGCAAATTTTATCAAAAATTATCTAATCAGCAAATTCTTATTTTAATGGATAATGGATAATGAGTAATGAGGAATGAGTAATGAGTAATGAGTAATGAGTAATGAGTAATGAGTAATGAGTAATGAGTAATGAGTAATGAGTAATGAGTAATGAGTAATGAGTAATGAGTAATGAGGAATGAGTGATGAGGAAACTTCTGTTAATTGTTTTGTCATTGCGAGGCATGAAGCAATAGAGTTGTCATTGCGAGGTAACGAAGCAATAAAGTTATCATTGCGAGGTAACGAAGCAATCTCTATGATATATTTATTTTGATAACTCATCTAAGCTCATCAATAATGCCAGAGGAAAAGCAATCTGAACAGTCTTTTTTATTGAAACTGGTTAAACGTTTTCAAAAAACTTTATCTTCTTTTATCAATACGATCGCTGAGGCTATTACTTCTTCTGTGCATATTCCTGAAGTTGCCATCGGTCCGATCGTGGGGGCTTTAATTAGTGCGACTACAACCCTCGTCATTGGATTTTTAACTATCTCTAACATATTCAGTGAGCAGTTTCTGTATCGACCACTACAAATACAGGATAGTAATGCAAATTATACCTTAGAATTAGATCGTTATCGTCAGACAATTTTAACGGATTATTTAACTCAAACAACTCAATTAACTCTGGATAATCCTCTGTGGAAATTACAGCAAAATCCCTATTTATTAAGGGCAATGACTCAGACGGTTTTAGATGAAATTGATGGTGAAAGAAAGCGTTATATTATTATGTTTTTACAGGACACAAATTTATTAACTTTTAATGATAAAGTTAGTTCTCCTCCCCTATTAAAAAATGCTAATTTAACGGAAGCAAAATTAAATAATTTAGATTTATCTGGGGCTAATTTTTCCGATACTGATTTAACTAAAGCTAATTTTAATCAAGCTAATTTACACAAAGCTAATTTACATAAAGCTAAATTAAATAATGCTTCTTTGACTAATGCTGATTTGAGGGGTGTTAATTTTACTAATACTGATTTAACAATGACTAATTTTACTAATGCTTGTTATGATCAATTTACTTTATTTGATGATAAGTTCGATCGAGCTAAGGCAAAAATGCGTTTAATTTCTTCTTTTGATAATTGTCCTGTTTTATCGATCGAAAAAGATATAAAAAATAAGTAATTGATGACGATTTTAGACGGTATAGGTTAAGATAAAACAAAAAAGAGTAGCGGTCAACTACTCCTTGATCATCTTTATTAAAGCTAAGGAAATTTTAACATGAGTACAATCATTGAAACAGACTTAAAAGAAGTCTTGACTCAAATCAACACCAAGCTAGATAATTTAACCCAAGATGTAAATGAGATGAAAGTAGATACAGCTACGTTAAAAGAAGGACAAAATGGTATCAACAAAAGGTTAGATAGTGTTGACGCTCGTTTAAATACCCTGATAACTGTTGCATTTACAGCGTTACTAGGAATTATCGCAAAATTAATCTTTATTAAATAAACAATTCACAGTAGCTTTAAATCCTTACTCCATCATAAAGCAAATCAATAGAGATCGATCGAATCTTAGATTTAAGAAAAATTGAGCAAAAAAAGGGTTGAATAATATTCAACCCCTACGAATTTTTGACCTTAAATTAGAAATACATACCAGCTTCTTGTACTTTCTCGATTTGTTTTTTCTTGAGTACTAAGAGAATCTGAGATAACATGATTCCAGCGATAAACACTAATAACCAGAAGATACGAGCAGGACTTTGTAACACAACTTCGGTGTCTTTTTGTCCGAAACCGCCTACGTTGGGATCATTAGTTAAGGCTTCACCATTAGCTACTTGTTGACCTTCCGTTACAATTAATGTAGGACCGGCAGGAATATCAACTGTAGTAGTATTGTCATCTTCTCCAGTAATGGTGACGGTATAGCTACCACCATCAACCTCATCGATCGAACTGATAACACCAGCAACAGGAGCTTTAAATACATTGTTGTTACTAGGTTGTCCAGTGGGGTAAAGTTGTCCTCTGCCTCGGTTTGCGCCTAAATGAACAGAGTATTTACCGAAGTGAATGTTAGGATTGGTGGCAGGATCAGGAGATAATACAGGGAAGACGATTTCTTCGTAAGTATCACCGGGTAAAGGACCCACAATCACCCAATTTTCTTGACCTTCACGGTAAGTTTGGAAGTAAGCGCCATTGACTTTTTCCTTCATTTCTTCAGGAATACGATCGTCTGGGGCGATTTGGAAACCTTCGGGTAACATTAAAACTGCACCAACGTTTAAACCGCCTTTACTACCATCACCCAATAGTTGTTGTTGAGAATGATCATAGGGAATTTTTACGACAGCTTCAAATACGGTGTTAGGTAATACCGCCGCAGGAATTTCTACTTCCGCAGGTTTAGAGGCGAGGTGACAGTTAGCACATACAATACGACCAGTGGCTTCTCTAGGGGTTACAGGAGCGGTTTCTTGCGCCCAAAAAGGATAAGCGTTGGCACTTTGAGGTAATAATAAGTCACTAGCAAGGAATAAACAAACACTGGCGATCGCAACTAAAACAATTTTGTTTATGTTTTTTACCATACTAGCCAAAAAAGAATGATCTCTCATTGATATTTTTTACAGTTATTGAATTTTATCTAAATCAGTTACAAAAAAAACTGTGATGCGGTTAATTGTTAACAGTCAATGATTAAGCCCACCAAGGTTTTGAACCGTCACGGAAGTCGGTTTCTTCCCAATCGGTTAAAACTACTTTATCATCGGTTACATCAGCATGAACTAAAGCAAGAGAAAGAGGTGCTGGACCACGAACTACTTTACCTTCGTTATTGTATTGAGAACCATGACAAGGACAAATAAATTTA
This sequence comes from Geminocystis sp. CENA526, assembly GCF_050753365.1. Taxonomy (NCBI): domain Bacteria; kingdom Bacillati; phylum Cyanobacteriota; class Cyanophyceae; order Chroococcales; family Geminocystaceae; genus Geminocystis; species Geminocystis sp. CENA526. Next base: position 40,463 of record NZ_JBLZFY010000005.1, on the reverse strand, counting down.
TCTTCCGAAGCATTCCAAGGTACAACACAACCTAAGTGAGTACAGACAGCGTTGATACCATAGGACTCGATCGCTTTATCTTCTGTGACAACTAGATAGGTAGGATCACCTTTTAAACCTTGGGCTAAGGTTCGATCGCCCGGTTGATGATTAGCTAAAAAAGCACTGGCGACAATATCATTACCGAGTTTATCTTTAGCGGTGACACCACCTGCACCACCTCCAGAGGATTTAGGGATGAAATAGCTAACCACTGGATATAAAGCTCCAGCCGCTACTCCCGTAATAGTACCAAAAGTCAGTAAATTCATAAACTGACGGCGCCCCATATCGGGTACATCAGCATTTCCTGCAAATTGAGTCATAACTAAATTAGATTATGTAATTGATTACTTTGGTTATAGTGTAAGAATCAGGGAAAAAACCTTGATGTTAAATTAAGGCTTGTAAAAGTCATTCTCTAATTATTACAAAAAATGAACCGTTTGCAGAATGAATCAACTAATTTTTAAAAATTTTCTTGTTGTTATTTTTGTATCGCAAAATATTGCTGATAAATCAAAATTCAATATCAGTAGAGATTATAAAAAACGTTATAGTATATTTTGAGCCTTAGTTTCCAAGCAATTTGAAAATATTTCATCATCGTTAAAATCAAACACTGATAAAAGAGAATTGTCACGCAACCTGTGTTTGTGTTGTTACAATTTCTCATAAATGATTTTTGATTGCGATAAAACACCATGGGCATTGTTCACCATCACGAAATTCAATAGGATAAGATAATATCATTCCCTTTATTTCTAGTGAGTGTTTCAAGGCTTAGAAAAATGCCTAAAGCCACTAGGATCATAATACATGATGCCCGTCTAAAAACTTAATTTTTACATAGAAAGCAATTTTACTATGACGACTATTACGAATCCCTTATTAATCGGTGAGGGTTTACCCCCTTTTAATGATATTAAACCAGAACATATTATCCCCTCGATCGAACAATTATTAACAGAATTAGAGACTGAAGTTAACCAATTAGAAAGCAACTTTCAACCCACATGGCAAGGTTTAGTTGTGCCGTTGAATCATATCGAAGAAAGACTGAGATGGAGTTGGGGGATTATTGGGCATTTAATGGGAGTAAAAAACAGCCCTGAATTACGCACCGCTTATGAAACAGTGCAACCCAACCTCGTTAAATTTGCCAATCGTTTAAGTCAAAGTAAGGCATTATACGAAGGTTTCACCCAGATTAGAAATAGTAACCAATGGGATACCTTAGATTCCGCACAAAAAAGAATCATCGAATCCGCTATCAAAGAAGCCGAATTATCGGGGGTTGCCTTAGAAGGAGAGAAAAAAGAGCGTTTTAATCAAATTCAATTAGAATTAGCGGAATTATCCACAAAATTCTCTAATAACGTCTTAGATTCTACCAAAGCCTTTAAATTACGCCTTACCACTCCCGAAGAAATAGACGGTTTACCCGCTAGTTTATTGAGTTTAGCGGCACAAACTGCCAGAATGGAAGGAGATGAAAACGCAACTCCCGAAAATGGTGCGTGGGTGATAACCTTAGATTATCCTAGTTATGTACCCTTCTTAAAGTTTAGCAAACGATCGGATTTACGAGAAAAAGTCTATCGAGCTTTCATTAGTCGTGCAGGAAGCGGAGATTTTGACAATAATCCCCTGATTACCAAAATTTTGAGCTTAAAACAGGAATTAGCCCAGATTTTAGGTTATGGTAATTATGCTCAAGTTAGTCTTGCCAAAAAAATGGCGGATAGTGTGGAAAGTGTCGAAAAATTATTAGAAGAATTGCGCATTGTCAGTTATGATGTCGCTCAAAAAGAGTTACAAGAGTTAAAAGAATTTGCCAAGATAGACGACTTAAAACCTTGGGATGTGAGTTATTGGGCAGAAAAACAGAGAGAAGCTAAGTTTAACTTCACAGAAGAAGAATTACGTCCTTATTTCTCCTTAAACCAAGTTTTAGAGGGATTATTTGGGTTAGCAAAACGGATTTTTGGGGTGACAATTACCTCCGCCGATGGAGAAGCGCCCGTTTGGCATGAGGATGTTAAATATTTTCAAGTCGCTGATGAAAATAACGAAGTTATCGCCCATTTTTACCTTGATGCCTATTCGCGCCCTTCAGAAAAAAGAGGTGGCGCTTGGATGGATGATTGTTTAGGTAGGGCAAAATTTGAGCAGGATGGCAAGATGATGACTCGTCTTCCCGTTGCCTATCTCACTTGTAATCAAACACCGCCTATCGATGGTAAACCTAGTTTAATGACTTTTGGAGAGGTAGAAACCCTTTTCCACGAATTTGGGCATGGTTTACAACATATGTTGACTAAAATCGACTATATCGGCGCATCTGGTATCAATAATGTGGAATGGGATGCGGTGGAGTTGCCAAGTCAGTTTATGGAGAATTGGTGTTTAGAAAAGAATACTCTCTTTGGCATGGCGAAACACTATGAAACGGGGGAAACTTTGCCTTATCACTATTACGAGAAGTTATTGGCTTCTAAAAATTATATGAGTGCCTCGGCGATGTTGCGTCAATTACATTTTAGTTTAGTGGATATTGAATTACACTCCCGTTATAATCCCAATGGTAGCGACACACCCCACGATGTGCGCGATCGAATTGCTAAAAATACAACAGTAATGACACCTTTACCCGAAGACAAGTTTTTATGTAGTTTTGGGCATATCTTCGCAGGAGGCTATTCTGCTGGTTACTACAGTTATAAATGGGCAGAGGTGTTAAGTGCGGATGCTTTTTCTGCTTTTGAGGAAGTAGGCTTAGAAAATGAAAACGCTATTGTGGAAGTGGGTAAACGTTTCCGAGATACTATTTTAGCATTAGGGGGAAGTCGATCGCCGATGGAAATATTTAAACAATTCCGAGGCAGACAACCAGATACCAAACCTTTGTTAAGACATAGTGGTTTATTAGTCGCTTAGAAATTTAAGGGTTGAAGAATATTCAACCCACTCTTATAAATGTATCAGATAACATTATGAAAACCTTAAACAGAATCACCCTTAACCCAGAGGTAATGGGAGGAAAACCCTGTATTCGAGGAATGCGAATTACAGTGGGAACAATAGTCGGATTAATGGCACAAGGGCATAGTAAAGAAACTATCCTCAAAGCCTATCCCTACTTAGAAGAAGAAGACATCTATCAAGCCTTAGCTTATGCTTCATGGCGTAGTGAGGAAAAAGAGGTAGTCCTTATCAGTCTATGAAAATTGTTATTGATATGAATTTATCCCCTGAATGGGTATCGGTATTGACTAATGCGGGTTATCATGCTCTACATTGGACGCAAGTAGGTAATCCAAAAGCAAAGGATTCTGAGATTATGGCATGGGCAGTTCATAATGGATATATTGTATTTACTCACGATCTCGATTTTGGTTCACTTTTAGCGGTGAGTCAAGCTAATAGCCCTAGCGTAATTCAAGTTAGAACTCAAAATGTCTTTCCCGATGAAATGGGAGAATTAATTTTAAATGCCCTTAAACAATTTGAATCAGAATTGACTACAGGGGCTTTAGTTACTATCAATCAGGCTAAAACTAGAGCTAATATTTTGCCTCTTAGATGAAAGTTAATGAAAAGTTATCATTCCTAATTCGATCGATTAATTAGTAATAATTTTGTAAATGCCTAAAAAAGTTAAAGAATTAAAGAAAATCTTAATCCAAGCAGGTTTTAAACAAATACCGGGTAAAGGTAGTCATACTAACTGGATACATGAAAATTATCTAGGAAAAATCACTTTATCAGGCAATGACGGTGCAGATGCTAAAAAATACCAAGAAAAATTAATTAAAATAGCTATTTTAGAAGTAACAAAAGGAGGTAACAATGAGTAAATATAAATATCAAATGGTGATTCAATGGAGTGATGAAGACAACTGTTTTTTAGTGGGTTTTCCCGATTTTGTGGGGCAGAAATGGCGTACTCATGGCGATACTTATACTGAGGCGGTAGCGAATGGAGAGGAAGCCTTAGAATCTTTAATTATTGCTTACGAAACCCAAGGGGAATCATTACCAAATCCTACTTATATTGATTTAGAGGTAGCCTAATGTCAATCAAGAGAAAAGATTTAATCAAATTTGTAAACAGGCTGGATTGGATACAAAGTTTTAAACCTTAGTTAAGGTTCGATCGAATTACTAAAAATATAACTGTAATGTCTCCTTTACCCGAAGATCAATTTTATAGACTTTTGATCAAATAGAAGTTTAAGGAGAATAATAATAACCCCATTTATGTTGTGTTACTCTATTTATTTCTCTCGTATATTCAGAGTTGCCACTATAATTATCAACCCAAATAAAAGTTCTCACACTTCCATCAGGAAAATAACCAACGGGGACAGAACCTTCGTACCAATGACCATATACTACTAAACCAAAATCTTGACAAGAACCTAGTATTCTAGCCGTTAAACTTTCCATTAATTTTCGAGAACGAAGAAAGTCCACAAGTGCATCAAAATCCCCAGATAATTGAAAAACAACAGTTTTTGTACGATTTTGGGGATATTCATAGTACCATTGTTTAACTATATCTTTATTAATGGTTAATTTAGGTTTAATTAGTCCAAAATGAGGCGCATTATAATTAACAAAATATTTCCTTTTAATTAATTCTGCTTTAACAGAATCAATCGATTGTTGACAAGTTAATTTATTATTTTGGGGAAGATAAACCATTAATCCATCACTTTTATTCATATAGCGATAATCTATTAAAAATTCTTCGACATCATAGGGAAATTTTTGACCTTCAGTAGTAAATTTTAACTCATCAATTTCCATTCTTTTATTAACAAGAGCCATCCCTTCTTTATATTCACCTAATAAACTTTTCAAGGCGAGATAAGTTGCCATTGCTAAAAAATATCCACTACTTGCTGTATCCCTACCATAAGAACTACCGTTTTCAATCGAAGATTTAGGATTTATTGATAAAACTCTATCCCAAGCCTCTCCAGCCTGTTTTTGTATAAAATTAGGATATTTAATGGTTGCGTCAACAAGCTCATTCCCACTAAATTTCAACACTTTTAGAGGTGCAGATGAACAAGCACCACAAGCACCAAATTGATAACCAAATCTACCATCAGTGGCAATGATTTCTAAAACTTTATCATTATCTATATCCTGAAAATCAATGCAACTATGGATATAGTTAGGGTTTTCAGGTTCTAACCTAGAAACCCCTAAATTTGTTGTTTTTGCGACTATATAACCAGATGGTATATTGGGATCAAAAAGAGTCATATTTGTTATATTACAGTTATTAAACCCATTGCCATAGAAAGAATACCGAAATAGCAGTGATGGATTTTTTGAACTATAAAAGTTAAGCAAATTAATTTCTATAGCTGTACCAACTCCTATGAACTCAGGAATAGAAATTATATTTTTTTTCCCATTATTGATAATTTCTACTTTTGAATTTGGTTTATTATAACCAATGTCAAAATTTAATTGATATTCTGTTAAACCGTTACTAAATTTATGTTGATACTGACAACCATTTTCACCGCCACCAGCAGAAATGATTAATTCCGATTTATCAACACTTATATAACAATCTTGAACCTCAAATTCTCTTTTTTGACTCAAGGCGGAGTCTGTAAATAAAAATAAACCAAAAATGTTTAAAATAACTATTTTCAGTGATAAATTAATTATGTTTTTCATTTTATTCCTCTTTATATTATGTTTTGATCATTGATTAACGATCGTTATCTCACAATGCTATTATTTAACTATCAGTCTCATTTTCTTGATTTATGCAAAATATGAGGAAAAAAAGTGACTACTTTGTCAATACATAAAAGACTTTATTGAAACACGCTAAATTATAAATTTTCCTAATTCTATGCTCAATAACTTATAAGACTTATTCGATCGTTGAGAGAAAGAAGTTGATAATCATTCAATCTATATTAACGATAATATAACAATTCCTGTCAAACGTCATAATTTGTTCGATCGAATAACAATAACAGTCAATCAAAAGGATTAGATAAAAAATTTTAAACGCTAGTAAAGATACGATAGAATTACTAAAAATATAACTGTAATGTCTCCTCGATCGAAATATCAACACGGAAATAAATGATATGATTTTAATTATTAATTACTAGATTTATCCCAAATTATGGTTTTAAGCAAAGAAAAATTTAATTTTCAATCAGTAATTGAAATTGTAGAATCATTGTCTGATCACGAACAAGAGCATTTAATTAAAATTATCAATCATCGTCTCAAACAAAAAGAAAAAGAAGAACTATTAAAGGCAGTTCAAGATTCTCGTGAAGCGTTTATTAAAGGAGAAGTTAAAAGTGGAACTGTAGCTGATTTAATGGCAGATTTAGAGGAAGAATGAAATTATTTTGGAGTAAAAGATTCATTAGAGATTTTAAACGTTTAATTCGCAAAAATCCCCAAATCCGTGATGCGGTAGAAAATACTTTGACAATTCTCGCTGAAGATTATACACAACAAAGTTTAAGAAGTCATAAATTAAAAGGTGATCTGCAAGAATGTTGGTCATGTTCCATTGATTATAGTAACAGAATTATTTTTGAGTTTGTTAATGATCCTGATGATAATAGTTTAGCTATCAATTTATTAACTTTAGGTTCTCACGATGATGTTTATTAACAGGTTAGACACTGTTTAACCCACGCTATTATAGTATGTTTAGGTTCGATCGATTTAGTCTAAATTTTATCTCGAACTGAGGTAAATTTTGTACTTTAATATTTAAGAGTCTTTAACATTAATTGATTATTGTAAGGGTTATATAAAGTATAAGTTGCTTGGTGAGGTATTTTGCCAACATTGCCCACACCAATAATTTTTTTCTCTTTCACCTCCTTGCTATAACTATTTTGACTATCTAAAGTCATAACCGTTGAGGTTATATTCCCCTGTTGTAACCTATATTCATACAAAAGGTGTGATCGTCCCGAAAAAAGATAATTAACATTCATCCGTTGTAAACGATCTAAAATTACCCAAGGGGAAGTATCAGGAGTTAAAGCCTCACTCACACTAACGGTACTACCATGAATTAAAAGACAGTCAAACTCCACAAAACCAAAATCCAAGTTTCGTAACCATTCGATCGTCTCACGGGAAACACAATCCCATAAAATTTTAGTGGCATGAACCCCAAATCGATCGATCAACTCCACAGGATCAGCCGTAGAATGTAAACTATGAAGAATGAGACATTGCTCTTCCCACCAACCACGACACCCCCGAATAGGGATAGAATGATGAGGGTAACGAATTTCTTTAACTAAAGCCTCATTTTCCTGAGACAAGCCAATAATATCACCCAGAATATAGATTTCTTCCACAGATATTTTTTGTCGCAAAATATCATCGATAACTGCGTGATAAGCCTGTAAATTTCCTTCAATTCCGCTTAAAATTGCCCACATTTTGTTAATGAATAATTGATAGTAAATAATGAACACTTTGACCGTTATCGAGATAACATAGAGGAGACTTTTAACTCTTAACTCTTAACTCTTAATTCTTAATTCTTAATTCTTAATTCTTAATTCTTAATTCTTAATTCTTAATTCTTAATTCTTAATTCTTAATTATCTTTGACAAACATGGGTTGCGTCTTCCGCTTTTTCTGCAAACTCTAAACCCCGACTCAAACGCCATGCAAAAATTGGCGGTAAACCCTTCTCGATAATATCCCGACAAGTTGACTGATAATCATACTCTACCTCCCTTAAAATTACCTCCTCCGTTTCTTTGTCGTATATCACATAAGTTGCATTTGGTCGTCCATGACGAGGTTCACCCACAGAACCTACATTAACAATACGTTTTAAAGGACTGTGAAACTGTCTTTCTAGGGTTGATTCTATAGTCGGTTGCTCAATCTTAACTTGTAATATACCTTCCGTTAAATTCCGAACATAAGGAATATGGGTATGTCCACAAAATAAAACGTCAGCATTGGCACTTAAAACACGCTCTAAGGCAGTAAAAGCATCCATTTCAGGCAAAATATACTCGTGGTTACTTTGGGGGCTACCATGGGCAAAACAGAGATTATCAACTTTAAGAGTATGGGGTAATTCCGCTAAAAATTGACGATTTTCAGGAGTAATTTGTTGATTTGTCCATTCATGGGCGATTATACCTCTTTTTTCGGCTAATAGCGAAGGATAACTACATTCACAGGCGTTTAACCCTTCTACTATATCTTCATCCCAACAACCTTGCACTGAAGGAATCTGTAACTCTCGAATTTTATCCACAATTTCGTTAGGGTGAGGACCATATCCCACTAAATCCCCTAAACTATAAATAGAATCGCATTGATTTTCGTCAATATCCTTTAAAACCGCCTCAAATGCTGGTAAATTACCATGAAGACAAGATATAACGGCAATTTTCATTTAATTATCCTCACTTAATTTTAAAATTTGTTTATATTACTATAACCTAACAAAAGTGTTATTAATTAAGGTTTGCGGTTGGGAGTCAAAAGACTATTAAAATCAAAGGTTTAGACATTTCTTCTTAGTCTCCTAGTCTCTCTAATCGATAAAAACTTTTTGAGCAACCCCTAATTAAATCCCGTATATTGCCCTCCTAAACCTTCCACAATTGTTTTAGTATTACTAATTAACATTTTTTGATAAGATTCCCCTTCTGTGCCTTTTTCTCCTAAACCATCTGCATATAACTCTTGGGGAGAAACTTGCACATTCGCTTCTTTTGCCACTGTTTCAATTAACTTTGGATTTACCGAACTTTCGGCGAAAATAGTGGGTACTTGAGTTTTTTTTATATCCTTGACTAAATTTCCTACAGTACCAGCACTAGGGGATTCTTCCGTACTTAAACCCGATAAAGCTCCTTGAAAATCGATGCCATAGGCAGTAACATAATAACCAAGTGCATCATGGGTAGTAACTAATTTACGTTTTTCAGGGGGAATAGTGGCAATTTGTACCCCAATCCATTGACCTATTTTACCTAATTCTGTGGTGATTTGATTCGATCGAGTTTGATAGGTTTGTGCTAAATCTGGTTGTAGTTGAGTTAATCCTTGGGTAATTACCTCAACCATTGCTACACCATTTTTGGGATCATGCCAAACATGAGGATCGGGGACTTTTTCTTCGCTACCATGATCGTGATCATGATCTTTTTCACCGTGATGATGCTCACTAGCCATAATCGGATTCGGTACTGCCTGTTCATGAACGGCAATTTTCGGGTTACTATTGCTAGTAGCTTTAATTAATTTAATGAGGTTGGGATCGAAATTATAACCACCATAAAAAACTAAATCAGCATTTTCGATCGATTGTCTATCTTCTGGAGTAGGTTGATAAACATGAGGATCAACTCCGGGGGCGACTAAACATTTCAAATTAACAGTATCTTGTGCTACTTGCTCCGTCAGATCACATAAAACGCTGGTAGTTGCTACCACTAAGGGCAGATTCTCCGATGAAGTTTCCGCCGTTGTTTCTACATTTGGAGAAGGAGTACAACCCCATAAACCGATGAAAATAGTCAAAATACCCAATTTTCTTAACATAGTTACTTGTTTAATTTAAAATAATGATAATCATTCTCATATTAGGTATATGTTAGAAGTAAAGCATTTAGTTGTCAACTATCGAGGCTTAATGGCAGTTGATAACATTAGTTTTTGTTTATTGCCGGGGGAAATCGTGGGAATTATCGGACCCAATGGAGCGGGGAAAAGTACTCTTTTAAGGGCGATTTTAGGTTTAATTCCCTTAGAAAAAGGTATCGTTCAATTTCATTCTCGCACCTTGTCTGGACAATTAAAACAGGTGGCATATATTCCCCAAAGAGCGCAAATTGATTGGGATTATCCCATCACCGTAGAAAATGTAGCAATGATGGCGAGAATAAGGCATACAGGTTTATTTTGTTCCTATTCTCGTCAATCTAAGTTAATTGTTAAAAATGCTTTAGAAAGGGTGGGAATGTGGGAATTAAAACATCGCCCCATTGGGGAGTTATCAGGGGGGCAACAACAGAGGGTATTTTTAGCTCAAGCATTAGCCCAAGAGGCTGATTTATTTTTATTTGATGAGCCCTTTGTGGGAGTTGATAAGAAAACGGAAGCGATGCTTTTTGAGGTATTTGATGAGCTTAAATCTGAGGGCAAAATTTTATTAGTGGTAGGGCATGAATTAAGGGAAACCATGAGAGAATACGATCGATTTTTATTGATTAATAAAACTTTAATTGCTGATGGTACTCGTCAAGAAGTTATCACAGCTACAAATATTCAAAAAGCCTATGGTGACAATGTAATTTTCTTACAAGGTAATGCTAAAAATGACTAATTTTATCGATATAATTTTTGAGCCTTTACAATTTGAGTTTATGAGAAATGCTGTGATCATAATTATTTTTTTAGGGGTTTTATGTGCTGTAACGGGAAGTTATTTAATTGTTCAAAGAATGGGTTTATTAGGGGATGTTATTGCCCATGCTGTGTTACCCGGATTGTCGATCGCCTTTTATTTAGGCATAGATATATTTTTAGGTGCATTTATTTCGGGAATATTTAGCACCTTAATAATTGCTTGGATAAAAGAAGAATCAAAAATAAAAATAGATGTAGCAATGGCATTAGTTTTTTCAGGTTTTTTAGCATTAGGAATTATGTTAATTACCCTTTTAAAAAGTAGAATAGATTTACATAGTTTTCTTTTTGGTGATATTTTAGTCGTCACGGGTAATGATGTTTTAAGAACTTTAATAATTACTTTTTTTGTATTAACATTTATTAAACTATTTTACAAAGAATTACTATTTTATACCTTTAATCCTTTAGGCGCTCAAGCGGTAGGTTTACCCGTAAAATGGCTTAATTTAATGCTCATTTCTGCCATAACTTTAACTATTATTGCTAGTATGCAAGGAGTAGGAGTTGTGTTAGTAGTTTCTCTGTTAATTGCACCTAGTATTACTGCTTATTTATTAGTTAAAGAATTACATCAAATGATGATTTTAGGGGGAGTTTTTGGAAGTATTAGTGGGATAATTGGCATCTATTTAAGTTATTATTTAAACGTACCTTCAGGGGCTTCGATCGTCCTTGTTGCAAGTATTTTATTTCTATTAGCTTTATTATTTAGTCCTAGTCAGGGCATTTTAACCCGTCCTGAAATGCTGTATAAATTACAAAATATTTTTATTAAAAAAATCAAATTTTAGGAGAGGATTTATTAAAATCTTGAGTCTAATCCAGAAAACAAAATTAACAAAGTTTATCGCACTGATTTGATTATCATAAAAATTTACGATATTTAGATTTATTAAAAGTTTTACTATTGGTCTTTTGACAAATAAATAGCTTTCTATTAACACTGAGTTATAAGTCTGTTAATATTTTTTGCTCATAATATGAAAGTCATTTCTTCTTTACTCTTATCTTCTTTAATCGGAATTTCTGGCATAGTTGTTACGCCGAATTTCTCTCAAGCACAAACTACACAGAGTCAAGGGCAACAAACTGCGGTTACTTCCCCTAAAACGACTAGTTTATTCGTGAATTTAACCACAGATGATTCTTGGCGTGGTGCAATGGCGATCGGTTTTGCGGAAAAGGTTTTACAACAAGGACATCCTACTACTATTTTTTTAAATGTATCGGCAGTTAATTTAGCATCTCAAAAATTGCCTCAACATACTAATGGAATAACGGGTAAAACTTTACAACAAATGTTGCAAGAATTTATCGCCCAAGGAGGAAGTGTTCTAATTTGTCCTAGTTGTATGAAACAAGGAGGAATTTCAGACAATGACTTAATTCAAGGGGTAAAAATGGGTTCTCCTCAAGCGACTCAATCCCTTCTTTTTGAAGACAATGTTAGGGTAATGAGTTGGTAATAACCCTTTCTTCTTATGATTTGTAACCCGTAGGTTGGGTTGAGGCACGAAACCCAACATTATCACTATATCTCAATTAAAATGCGGATATTGGATTAATATATCCAAATTAATCTGAGGATGTTGGGTTACACTTCGTTAACCCAACCTACAAAAAAATAAAGAGTATAATTTAAAAAGTATCACTATGAATAATAGTAAATTGTAATGAATTATAAGATTGAAATAGAACAAGAAGAAGATGGGCGCTACATTGCTGAAATTGCTGAACTTCCGGGTGTGTTAGTTTATGGTAATACTCAAGACGAGGCAGTTTCTAAAGTTCAAGCCCTAGCTTTGCGTGTTTTAGCAGATCAACTTGAAGAAATAAAAACCCCAGAATATGAACTTAATTTATCATTTGTTGCGTTATGAGTCAATGGTCTGGAACTAAAGCTAAACAGGTTTTAAAAGCCTTGCAAAATAAAGGTTGGAAAATCAAACGTCAGACTGGCTCTCATAAAATTCTGGAAAAATCAGGATGGAGTAATGTCGTTTTTGCTTTCCATGAAGGTGAAGAAATTGGACCAAAAATGTTAGCTAGAATTGCTAAATTAACTGGATTAACTCCTGATGATTTGTAACCCGTAGGTTGGGTTGAGGCACGAAACCCAACATTATAACTATATCTCAATCAAAATGAGGATATTGGGTTAATATATCCAAATTAATCTGAGGATGTTGGGTTACACTTCGTTAACCCAACCTACATAAAAATGAATATTTCTCCCATATCACTACCGACTGCTAATTTTTTTCCGAAAAAATCCCATTGCAAACAAGAAAAACCCCCTTCTATTCCTATAAAATCTTCCATTAATTGCTCTTCATTTTCCCATAAAAATAAGCAACCTTCTTCATTGCCACCAGCTAACAAAAGATTATGAGGATTAAATTGTAAATCCTGAATAATGCGATCGTCAATATTTAAAATAGTTGCATTCCAACCCTTTTGTATAATTTTCTCTTTTTGCCACACCAACACATTCCCTCGACAGGAAGTCGCCAACAAAGGGGCATTTTCTGCTATTGTTTTTGACCATGTGAGGTTACGAACTTTACCACTAAATCCCGACAGTTGCCAAGGTAACAAATCAAAATTGTCCCATAACATTACAGTATTGTCTAGGCAACTAATAGCTAGATAATCTTTATATCCTGCCCACTTTATTTTAAAGGCAGGGGCGTAGGTTTCAATATAAATAGGCTCTTCTAACCAATCTGTGGTATCCCAAATTTTCACTCCACCATCCCCAGCAACGGCTAAATATTGCCCTTGAGGATGCCAAGCAAAATCCAACACCGTAGAATTTTCAAAGGGTAAAGAGGTAATTATTTCCAGTGTTTCCACATCCCAAATCTGTATATAACGCCCTTGACTAAAGGCAAGATAGTTTTTTTGGGGATGCCATGCCAAATTTTCTAACCATTGCAGATTCCAGTCTAGGGTATCAACTAATTTTAAGTCGGGAAGTCGCCAAATAAAAACCTCTCCATTTTGCCCTCCTGCCACCAAAAATTGACTGTCAGAGGAAAAAGCAACACGATCGATCGAACTTTGAGTATCATTAGGGGTAAGGATAAGTTGGGGGGTATCTGTAAATAACATTACCTCACCATCGGCTGAACTTACCGCCAAATGACCTTTTTTTGACCAACTTACCGCCGTAATATATTCTGTTAATTTTCCTGTCCATTGTATTTTTAACATTTTAATCTTTATAAGTGATTATTGATCCAAACAAGCCTTAAAACTTTCTCTTAATTCCATTTCGTCTAAATTACGCCCGATGAATACCAATTCACTTTTACGGGTTTCTTCTTCTCCCCAAGGACGATCGAGCGTTACGTCAAACAACATATGCACTCCTTGAAATACGACTCGATCGTTCATGTTAGCAATATTTAAAATACCCTTCATGCGGAAAATATCTGTGCCTCGATTACGCAGTAAATCCCCAATCCAATCTTGTAATTTTTCTAAATTCAAAGGCTGAAATTCCACCATAGCAATAGAATACACCGATTCATCGTGTTCGTGGGCTTCTTCTCCCAAAAAATTAGGATCGATTTCTAAGGCTTTTTCCAGATCAAATGATCTAATGCCTAACAATTGATTCATTTCAATCTCAGCATTTTGAGTGCGATAAATTTTCGCCATAGCGTTCATACTACGGATGCGTTTTTCTAAATTCTCTAACTCCTCAGAAGTAACTAAATCAGTTTTATTGAGTAAAATCACATCAGCAAAAGCAATTTGCTCTTGAGCTTCATCTGCACTCCAATGTTGATGAATATGCTTTGTATCCACCACCGTAACCACCGCATCTAAAAGTAACTTTGATTTCATATCTTCATCAATGAAGAAAGTTTGTATTACCGGAGCTGGATCGGCTAAACCAGTGGTTTCAATGACAAGGTGATCAAATTTATTACGTCTTTTCATCAAGTTACCGATAATACGCATTAAATCACCTCTAACGGTGCAACAAATACAACCGTTATTCATTTCAAAAATTTCCTCATCGGCACTTATCACTAGCTGATTATCAATGCCCACCTCTCCAAATTCATTAACGATTACGGCTACTTTTTTGCCATGTTCGTATGTAAGGATATGATTAAGTAAAGTGGTTTTACCCGCCCCTAAATAACCCGTTAAAACCGTTACGGGCACTAAATCTTTCTCTTTCGTTATCATAGATTGTCCTTTGTCTAAATATAAAAATGATTATCATTATTATAGTATAGGACTTACGAGACAACAATGATATTTTGTTATTTTGGAGTTGTGGAGAAATTTTTTTTACTAAAACTAAATATTAAGCCAATTAAAAATATCGTTAACTGTTAGATTTAGTTCTATTTTATCTAAGACTGGTAGAGTATTATCATCACGAAAAATTTTAACTTTTTGATCACTAAAAACGACTAAAATTGTTTCATCTTCAGGATTAATTAACCATCCTAAATTAGTTCCATTTTGAGAACAAAAAAGTAAATTATCTAATACTTTCATTAAACTTTGATCTGGTGATAAAATTTCAATACTCCAATCAGGCAACCCATCAAATCGATTGGCGATTCTTCCTTTTTCTGTACGGGGTATTCTATCCCACACAAACACCGCTACATCAGGCACGATCGATCTCTTGTTAGAAGTGCAACGCAATTCGGGGAAAGCATAAGCAATTTTAGAGGCTTTGGTTATTTGATTAATTGCGGATACTAATTCAGATTGTATGGTACTGTGTTGTCCTTGTGGCATAGGCTTAGGAGTAATAACTCCATTAATAAATTCTTGGGCGGGTTTTGTTTCGGGTTGTTGCAAAAATTCTTCTAAGGTGATGGTTTTGGTTTTTTCGATGGTGGCAATCATAATTTCCGTTTTTGCATTACTGATGATGTTATTTTAACTCTAAAAAAGGGTTCGATCGAACTCAAAATCAAGAGTTATCAGGTTATGAATAAATTAGACTTACATCATAATTCCCTTAGCTTATCCACATCAAATTGAGGTTCATTCGGGTATCACTACCTTTTTTTCGTGTCAAGTCATTGTCATAAAACTTTACATAACGTTAATATTGTTTACATACAGATAAAAAATAAAACAAAAAAATCATGTCATCATTCCAAAAATACGTCGTCGAAGAACAAGGTCGTTTTAATAACTATGCGATCGAACCAAAAATGTATGTAGATGAAAGTCAACAATTCGGTTTTAACAAATATTCTGAGTTATTAAATGGTCGTTTAGCCATGATGGGTTTTATCTCTTTATTAGGTTTTGAAGCTCTCACAGGTCAAGGTTTAATCAGTTGGTTAACGAATCTATAAGTCAATTTAGTTAACAATTACAATTAATAGACACAAAAAATAGTTTTAAACAGATAAAAATATGAACGCTGATCTAGATATTTTCAACAACAAAGATTTATTCGCTCCCGTGGTTTTCCGCTCAGATTTTAATAAATTTGAAGCCATTAGCGGTAATCAGGCTTGGTCATTATTTTTCACCGCAGGAAACGAAGACAAAGAATTAGGATTAAATCCTGAAGCTGGTCGTTTCTTCACCAACGTTCTCATCGGAATTGGTGTAGTAGGCATTATTGGTGGTTCAGTTTTTACTAGCATCTTTTAATGGTCATTCTTTTCCACAATCATAAAACAAACCCGATAGAGCTTTATACAATCAGTGTAGGCTCTATATTTTTTTTGTGTCATAGAGGAAAAGGTGGCTTATTTGATATAATGATAATCATTATCGTTTTTTTGTTGATTATGATTGCTATTCCCATGGTGGAAAATATCGTCACAGATTCTTTAACATTAGAAAAAATCCGTCATAGTTGCGCCCATGTCATGGCGATGGCGGTACAAAGTTTGTTTCCTGAAACTAAAGTTACTATTGGACCTACTACAGAATCAGGATTTTATTATGATTTCGATCGAGCCTCAACCTTTACCCCTGAAGATTTAGGGAAAATAGAGGAGAAAATGCGAGAAATAATGAAAGCTAACCTACCAATTATCAAAGAAGTAGTCGAAAGAACGGAAATTCAAGAAAAACTCAGGGAATTAGGCGAAAATTACAAATTAGAAATATTAAATAGTATCCCCGAAAATGAAACTATCACCCGTTATTTTATTGGTTTTCCCGACTATCAACCCCCAGATCAAACACCATTAAAACCCCTTAACTCTTGGTGGGATTTATGTGCAGGGCCTCATGTTAACTTTACGGGAGAAATTAACCCCAAAGCCTTTACCTTAGAAAGTTTAGCAGGGGCTTATTGGCGAGGTGATGAACATAAACCTCAATTACAGCGTATTTATGGCACTGCGTGGGGTACAGAAGCAGAATTACAAACATATCTAAAACGTAAAGAAGAAGCTCAAAAACGGGATCACCGTAAATTAGGACAACAACTGAAACTATTTAGCATTCAGGAAGACGCAGGAGGCGGTTTAGTTTTTTGGCATCCTAAAGGTGCAATGATGCGTTACTTGATTGAAGATTATTGGCGTAAAGCTCATTTAGACGGCGGTTATGAATTGTTATATACTCCCCATGTCGCCAATTTGGACTTATGGAAAACTTCAGGGCATTGGGACTTTTATCGAGAAAATATGTTTGATTCTATGGATGTTGAACAACAAGCCTATCAAATCAAACCCATGAATTGTCCTTTTCACGTTTTAACCTATAAAAATGAACTTCACTCTTATCGGGAGTTTCCCCTACGGTGGGCAGAATTAGGAACGGTTTATCGTTATGAACGATCAGGCGTATTACATGGTTTAATGAGAGTAAGAGGTTTTACCCAAGATGACGCTCATATTTTTTGCTTACCCGAACAAATTGCCGAAGAAATTTTAGGAGTTTTGAACTTAACTGAGAAAATTTTGTCAGATTTTGGCTTTACCGATTATGAAATTAACCTTTCCACTCGCCCAGAAAAATCTGTTGGTAGTGATGAGGTGTGGGATTTAGCTACGGAAGCACTAATTCATGCTTTGCATAAAAAACAGTGGAATTACATTGAAGATCAAGGGGGAGGTGCTTTTTATGGTCCTAAAATTGACCTAAAAATCAAAGATGCCATCGGCAGAACTTGGCAGTGTTCCACAATTCAAGTCGATTTCAATTTACCCGATCGTTTTGATATGGAGTATGTAGCTAAAGACGGCACACGCCAACGACCAATTATGATTCATAGAGCAATTTTTGGTTCATTAGAAAGATTTTTTGGTATTTTAATCGAAAATTATGCAGGAGATTTTCCATTATGGTTAGCACCAGTACAAATAAAATTATTACCTGTAAATAATGAATTGTTAGATTATACTCAGGAAATTTTTCAAGACTTAAAACAAGCAGGTTATCGAGTAGAAATTGATAAAAGCGGAGAGAGATTAGGGAAACAAATTCGTATAGCAGAATTAGAAAAAATTCCCGTTTTAGCTATTTTAGGAAATCGAGAATTAGAGGAAAAAACTTTAAGTATTAGAACTCGTCAACTAGGAGATTTAGGATCAATAACTATCTCTAATTTAAAAGAAAAATTAGCAAACTCGATCGAGCAGAAAACCATCTTTTCAAACTAAAAATATTCCTAACCAATACTTAAATAATAAAAATATCATGACTCAAACAGTTTTACTATCCCATGAAAGAATACCAGTTACTATTATTACAGGATTTTTAGGTAGTGGCAAAACTACTTTATTAAATCATATTTTAACTCAGCAAGAGGGCTTAAAAACAGCAGTATTAGTTAATGAATTTGGAGAAATTGGCATTGATAATGACTTAATTATTTCCACAGAAGATAATATCATAGAATTAAATAATGGTTGTATTTGCTGTACAATTAATGAAGATTTAGTCACCGCTATTGATAAAATTTTAGAACGTCAAAAACAGATAGATTATTTAATCGTAGAAACTACAGGAATTGCTGATCCTTTTCCTGTGGCATTAACTTTTTTAGGCACAAATTTAAAAGATAAAACTCGATTAGATTCCATTATTACTTTAGCCGATTGTGAAAATTTTAGCTTAGATAAATTTGAAAATAGCGAGGCGGCTTTTAGTCAATTTGCTCATGCTGACGTAGTTTTACTTAATAAAACCGATTTAGTTGATTCTGGTAAAATTGATGACATCGAACAAAAAATTAATGAAATTAAAGAAGATGTTAGAATCTTAAAAACAACGAATGCTAAAGTATCTTTACCTTTAATTTTAAGTGTTGGTTTATTTGAATCTGATCTTTATTTTCAGCCTAATAAAGAAGAACATAAACATCATAAGCTCGATCGTCATGATCATAAACATGATCATTCTCATCACCTAGATAATGATGGTTTTGTGTCAGTTTCTTTTACCAGTGATAAACCCTTAAGTATTAGAAAATTTCAGTATTTTTTAGATAATCAATTACCCATAGAAGTATTTAGAGCGAAGGGTTTTTTATGGTTTAAAGATAGCGAATTTAAACATATCTTTCATCTTAGTGGGAAACGTTTTAGTATCATTGATGAACATTGGAAAAAACAACCAAAAACAGAATTAGTTTTTATTGGACAACATCTTAAAATTGATGAATTAAAATTACTTTTAGAAAACTGTGTAATGTAAAAAAAAAGTTTGTAGTGAGGGCTTTAGCTTTTATCAAATAAAGCCTTAAAAGGCTTACTATAAAACTAAAATAAGGAACTTATTAACTATGAAAATGTTAACCATGAGTTTATCCGATGCGTTGCCAATTATTCCTAAAGCTGGGATGCCTGTAACTATAATTACAGGTTTTTTAGGAAGTGGAAAAACGACTTTACTTAATCATATTTTACTTAATAATGAAGGATTAAAAGTAGCAGTTTTAGTAAATGAATTTGGGGATATTAATATCGATTCTCAGTTATTAATTTCCATTGATCAAGATATGGTTGAATTAGGAAATGGCTGTATTTGTTGCACCATTAATGATAATTTAATTGATACAGTTTATCAAATTTTAGAAAGGGAAGATAAGATAGATTATCTAATTATTGAAACTACAGGATTAGCTGATCCACTTCCGATTATTCTCACTTTTTTAGGTACAGAATTAAAGTATTTAACTCGCATTGATTCTATTATTACTTTAGTTGATACAGAAACCTTCACTGAAAAACATTTTGATAGCGAATCAGCATTAAATCAAATTCGTTATGCAGATTTGGTTATTTTCAATAAAATTGATCTTGTAAAGGAAGAAAAATTGCAGGATTTAGAATCATTTATTTTACAAGAAAAAGCAGGAGCAAGAATCTTAAAAAGTCAATTCGGAAAAGTTCCTTTAGCTTTAATTTTAGATATAAATTTAACTAAAAATAGTAGTTATAAACAAGAAATAAAAGACTTTCAATGCAATCACAAAAACTATAGTCATCACATCGAAAATGATGGTTTTAATTACGTTTCTTTTATAAGCGATCGACCTTTTGATTTAGATAAATTTGAAGATTTTTTAATAAATATAATGCCTAGAGAAGTATTTAGAGCAAAAGGAATCATGTGGTTTGATGTTAGCGAATTAAGACATATTTTTCAATTAAGTGGTCCTCGTTATGAATTACAAGCCGATGAATGGACAGAAAAACCCAAAAATCAATTAGTATTTATTGGGCGTAATTTAGCACAAGAAAATATTATAGAGCCATTGAATAATTGTTTAGTAGAAATGAACAATAAAAAATCATTTTCTTTAGCAAATTTACCTTTTTAAATTATGAATAACTTACTCAATCAAAATTATCTTTGGATAGAAATATTAAAGTTTAATGAACAAGGATTAATTCCAGCTATCGCTCAAGACCATCAAGACGGTACAATCTTAATGATGGCTTGGATGAATAAAGAATCCATTAAACAAACATTATTAACTAAAGAAGCCCACTATTGGAGTCGCTCTCGTCAGGAGTTGTGGCATAAAGGAGCAACATCAGGTCATATTCAAAAAGTTAATTCTATATTTTATGATTGTGATGGTGACACTTTATTACTCAAAATTGAGCAAGTAGGAAATATTGCTTGTCATACTGGGGCGAGAAGTTGCTTTTTTAATACCGTATCTTTAACATTTTAAAATTTAGGAAAAAACATGATTTCTATTACTGCAAATATTGATAAAAAAATAGATAAATTTATTTGGAATTACGAACAATCCGCATTTAAAATCAGTTTTGAAACTCTAGGAAAAGGAAAAGCGATACTATTATTACCATCATTTAGTACTGTTTCTTCCCGTAGCGAAATGAACGCCATTGCGGAGTTTTTAGCTTCTCAATATCAAGTTACCGTCTTTGACTGGCTTGGTTTTGGGGAGTCTGATCGACCTAAAATTGATTATCAACCCAACATTTATCAACAATTATTAACAGATTTTGTTAACCATTATTTTTCTGAACCAATAATAATTGTCACCGCAGGACATAGTGCAGGATATGCTTTAACATTAGCTAAAAATAACCCTGATTTAGTGGCTAAAATAATTTTAATCGCTCCCACAGCTCAAGGACCTTTAAAAGTTATGGGTGTTAATGATAATGTGAGAAAATTCGTCAAAAATCTTATTAATACCCCCATTCTCGGACAATTCCTTTACTATCTCAATACAACTCCAGCTTTCTTGCGTTTTATGTATCGTCGTCACGTTTTCGTCAATGAAAGCCAATTAACCCCTGAATTTATTAACCGTAAACGACAAATCACTCAACAAAAAGGAGCAAGATTTGGCTCTGTAGCTTTTGTAACAGGAGAAATTGATCCCCTCGATAGTCGTGAGGAGTTTTTAAATCTAATTTCTGAGATAAAACAACCAATTTTCAACATTATCGGCGAAAATTCTCCTCCTTACTCCCTCAAGACAATGGAAGCTATCTCTAAATTGAATAATGTCCAAACAATACGCTTATCTGGTACTTTAGGTATGGCGGAAGAATATGGAGATTTAATTGCCGCTTTGATTCAATAATTTTGCTAATTCAGAACACTTAAAAATTATTGCCAAAATTACATAAACTCTGATATAACTTAAGTCATCGGTTTTGATGGGTCACTTCCATTGAACGTAAGGGGGAAAGTTCGGTTAAAATCCGACGCTGTCCCGCAACTGTGATTGAGCAAAGTCTCATTAGTCAGAATGCCCACCGATACTCAACCATGTTATTTTATTTATCTGCGAGGCACAGATGATATATCAAACATTTCTCTCACTATCATTATCATCTACTCTCTGTGATATTTTTGAGGGTAGTTAACATATCTCTGTAATTCTTCCTAAAAAAAGTCATTTTAATCATGGCTTCCGTTAATAGGTTACAATAATCAACATTAGTTAAACTTATCAATGCTACAGAGATTAAGCTCAATCATCACTATTTTTCCTAAATTTTACACCCAAGTAGAATGGGTGACTGGTTTTACAAGCTATATTTAAGCTAAAGAAAATATCATAAAACATCCTTAATTGTCATATTTAAAGGATGCTTTCCCCTGAAAAATTTTGATGCTGAATGGATTTGTAATATCAGTCAATGGGTAAAATTTAGGAAAAAACAATGCAAACAATCGAAAACCGCAACCTCAACAAAAACAAAGTTTTCAATAGTCAAGACTACATTAAACTAGAAAATGATTACGGTGCAGACAACTACCATCCCCTTGAAGTCGTAATCAATAAAGGGCAAGGTGCATGGGTTTGGGATGTAGAAGGCAATAAATATCTTGACTGTTTAAGTGCTTATTCTGCCTTAAATCAAGGACATTGTCATCCCCTCATCTATCAGGCATTAGTAGAACAAGCTAGTAAGGTAACTTTAACTTCTCGTGCCTTTCATAATGACCAATTAGGAAAATTTTACCAAAAAATCTGTCATATTTCGGGTTTACCTAAAGTATTGCCTATGAATTCTGGGGCTGAAGCAGTAGAAACCGCCATTAAAGCCATTAGAAAATGGGCTTACACCGTCAAAGGAGTATCCCATAACCAAGCAGAAATTATTGTTTGTAATAATAATTTTGCCGGACGTACTATTAGTTTAGTCAGCTTTTCCACCGAAGAACAATATCAATCAGGTTTTGCACCCTTCACCCCCGGATTTAAGACAATACCCTATGGAGATGCAAAAGCTCTAAAATCCGCTATTACTCCCAATACTGCGGCTTTTTTCCTCGAACCGATTCAAGGAGAAGGAGGAATTATTATCCCCCCTGTGGGTTATTTGCAAGAAATAGAATCTATTTGTCGCAAAAATAATGTTTTATTGGTATTCGACGAAATTCAGACAGGATTAGGACGCACGGGGAAAATGTTTGCTTTTGAACATGAAGGAGTGAAACCCGATGGTATCACGATCGGTAAAGCCTTATCAGGAGGATTTTATCCTATCTCAGCTTTTATTAGTACCCACGAAGTTATGGATGTTTTTAACCCCGGCGATCATGGTAGCACATTTGGGGGGAATCCTTTAGCTGCTGCGGTGGGAATCGCCGCTTTAGATGTTATTATTGAGGAAAATTTACCTGAACGAGCTTCACAATTAGGGGCTTATTTTCTTTCTCAATTACAAACTATTCCTAGCCCTTATATTCAGGAAGTTCGAGGCAGAGGTTTATTGATTGGATTGGAGTTAAAACCCAGTGCAGGGGGCGCTCGACGTTTTTGTAAAGCCTTAATGGGATTGGGTATTTTAGCCAAAGAAACCAGAGAAAATATTATTCGTTTTGCACCACCTTTAGTTATTTCTCGCTCTGAAATTGATTGGGCTTTACAACGCATTGAACAAGTTTTGATGTCGGAGTAGAAATTTTTATCGTTATTTTCAGACTAATGGGGGAATTTTTCCCCTGTTTGACTTTAGAGAAAAATGCTTAATTCCTGTGAGCAAAAAAATTATTGCCAAAATTACATAAACTCTGATATAATTTAAGTCATCGGTTTTGATGGGTCACTTCCATCGAACGTAAGGGGGAAAGTCCGGTTAAAATCCGACGCTGTCCCGCAACTGTGATTGAGCAAAGTCTCATTAGTCAGAATGCCCACCGATACTCAACCATGTTATTTTATTTATCTGCGAGGTACAGATGATGGTGTCTTCAATATTTTTTTCGATCGTATTTTTTACCGATGTGTGGCTAAATTATGAGTAGCTACTTTTTGGGTTAAAGATGTAATAAATTAAGAGTTGAGTCCGTTCTTCGTGTCAACGTCAATTCTAACTTATTTTCATCGGTCAATAGCTTATAAGCCTTACACAAAAAATAGTTCTTTATCCCTAACCCTCAATTATGGGTACGTTCTATCTTGGCATATAGTCTTCATTCACTTTGATGGAATTTATATAAATTTGGTTGAATGACTGATCACAAAAATTTTAGCAGTTGTTGTGATCATAATTTTTCGTAGCCTTATTTTATACAAATCAAGGTTTTTGTTAGGGGAGTAATACTTGCTATCAACTAAAACTATTCGGACACTACTGCTTTAAACAATAAAAGGCGGTCAATCTTACCATGACTTTTTTTTCAAGTTTATCATAATTAGAATATTAATCAAGATGACAATTACAACAGGAACGTTAGGTTATCCTCGTATCGGACAAAAACGAGAGGTAAAAAAAGCGCTCGAAGGTTTTTGGGCTGGAAAATTAGAAGCTGATGCTTTAATTCACACCATTGAATCTGTAGAAACTGCCAATTGGCAAAGACAATTAGAGGCAGGAATCGATCGCATTGCAGTAGGTGATATGACGTTTTATGATCATGTTTTAGATTGGTGTGTGCGTTTAGGTTTGATTCCTAATCGTTTTCAGTCTTTGACGGGTTTAAAACAATATTTTGCTATGGGTAGAGGTGTTGATGGTATTCCAGCCCTTGAAATGACTAAATGGTTTGATACTAATTATCATTATTTAGTGCCTGAAATTAGCTCTGATTGCCAACCCCAAGCTAATTTTGACGATTTTCTAGCCAAGGTAAGGCGATCGCAACTCATCCTCGGTAAACGCTCAAATCCTGTCATTTTAAGCCCTGTCACTTTATTAGAATTGAGTAGAAAAGAAGGGAGTTTGCAAGAAAATCTGGAGAAGTTATTACCTCTTTATGGTGATTTATTAACTCAACTCAAAGAATATGGTATCGAAGAAGTACAGTTTCATGAGCCAATTTTAGTTACTAAGGAAACCTCAGAATTAAAAGAAGCTATCCTCACCACTTATCATGAATTAGCTAACATTGGTTTACCCATTAACCTTGTTACTTATTTTGAAGATTTGGGTGCAAATTATAGCTGGGTAATTAATTTACCAGTACAGGCTATTAGTTTAGACTTTACGAGGGGGAATAATCTGGATTTATTGAAAATAGGTGGTTTTCCTGAAGATAAACGGTTAGGAGTTGGTATTATCGATGCGCGAAATGTCTGGAAAATTCGCCCTCAATCTGTGATTTCAACCTTACACCAAATTCAAGAAATTACGACTAATATTAGTATTCAACCTTCTGCATCTTTGCAATTTGTTCCCCTTGATGCTCAAAAAGAGGTTAATTTAGCCGAACCTTTAAGAAATGTGTTGAGTTTTGCTCAACAAAAATTAAGGGAGGTAAAAATGCTTTCTGAAGCTGATAATCAAAGTTTTTACGATGAAATTGACGCACAATGGCAAATATTTAAAGAATTTAGCCCTTATTCTGAAAATGTCGCCCATAAGCTCACCAATTTGAAAACTAACGATTTTGATCGCACTTTATCTTATTTAGAGCGCCTTGAAAAACAGTTACCTTTACCGATGTTACCCACTACCACCATCGGCTCTTTCCCCCAAACTTCTGAAGTGAGACAGTTGCGAGTAAAATATAAACGAGGAGAATTGACACAGCAACAATACGAAGATGCGATCGATCATCATATTGCTGAATGTATTAAACTTCAAGAAGACATTGGTCTTGATGTGTTAGTGCATGGGGAATTTGAACGTACGGACATGGTAGAATATTTTGGTCAACAATTGTCAGGATTTGCCTTTACTGAACATGGTTGGGTACAAAGTTACGGTAGTCGTTATGTTCGTCCGCCCATTATTTTTGGGGACATAGCACGTCCTGAACCTATGACTATCAGAGAATTTGAGGTAGCGCAATCCTTAACCACTAAACCCGTTAAAGGTATGTTAACAGGTCCTGTGACAATCTTAAACTGGTCATTTCCTCGTACAGATATTTCTCGACAAGATCAAGCCTTTCAAATTGCTTTAGCATTAAGAGAAGAAGTAGCCGATTTAGAAAAAGCTGGTGCAAAGGTGATTCAAGTAGATGAGCCCGCATTCAGGGAAGGATTACCCCTTAAACAAGAGCGTTGGAGTAATTATTTGGCTTGGGCTGTGGATGCTTTTCGTCTCTCAACGGCGATCGCCAATCCTGCCACTCAAATTCATACTCATATGTGTTATTCAGAGTTTGGTG
This sequence comes from Geminocystis sp. CENA526, assembly GCF_050753365.1. Classification (NCBI taxonomy): domain Bacteria; kingdom Bacillati; phylum Cyanobacteriota; class Cyanophyceae; order Chroococcales; family Geminocystaceae; genus Geminocystis; species Geminocystis sp. CENA526. The sequence continues at coordinate 14,440 of NZ_JBLZFY010000005.1, read as the reverse complement.
ATATTATTAAAGATATTGAAAGACTCGATGCTGATGTTATTTCCATCGAAAATAGTCGTAGTAATAATCGAACTCTGGAGGAAGTGACAGAGGCAGGTTATGCTCATCAAATCGGTAATGGCGTTTACGATATTCATAGCCCTGTTGTACCTTCTACCGAGCAAATGGCGCAACAATTACAAGAAGGTATTAGCAATTTACCCTTAAAACAAATTTGGGTGAATCCTGATTGTGGCTTAAAAACTCGCCGTTGGGAGGAGGTCATTCCAGCTTTAAAAAATATGGTGGAAGCCACAAAACTTATCCGAGAAAAAACCGAGAGTTTATAACTATTCTTTTCAATGAACAATAACCCCAATTTATTGAACTGGCAAGAAAACTTGATCGCTACCAACCTTGTGGCGATCGGTTATAACGCTTGGGCAGGTTATTTAACAGCTTCTAGGGGAGTAATTACTTGTAGTACTAATTCTCCTTCTATGGGGATTACAGGAGAGACATTTAAAACTCATTTTGTTTCCCGAAATCGGTTAACACCTTTCTTGAATGCTTGGTTAGCCACTCCCGATACGGTAATTTTACAACATCACTTTATGAGTGCCCACATTCTCGAAGCAGTGGATAACTATAATCCAGCTACAGAAATTATTTTATTACTAGAATCGTTTAATCAAGTTACTTTTTTTATCTCAAAAACCTTCCCATTACTCCCCCTCAATGTTATCAGCAAATATGCAGAAAATGGGCTGAATTTCCACCTTCCTCCCATGAGAAAAACTCAGAAGTTATTTAATCTCAAATTCTATCGGGAAATTAGGTACATTCAGCTATTATCTATTTTGATATTACAATTCTCCTAAAGACTCTTTGACTTGTTGTTGATAGAAATAAACCGCAGAATCCTCAAGGCAAAAATCCCCCAAGGTGTCAGCAATGGCTTGTTTTTCTAAATTACAACCAATAATTTCTAAACCGCTAAAATGAGTTGGTCTGCCTTCTAAAGATAATGATAAATTTAAAGGATAAAATTCGGGATTATAGCCATTGTGCAAATATTCACCATAAACACATTGACCATCCATAATATTAAATATACCTTTAGCCCGAAGAATATCACCATAAGCACCTTGAGTTAATTCTTGCCAAAAAGTCTCTAAACTGGCAAAATCTACCACTTCTTGGGTTAAACCGGCTCGATGTATTTGTAAATTAGAAAAAGAGTTTAAATTATCCTTAATTATTACTTCTTGATTAACAATAATTTTATCTGCTAATCCTTGCCATTTTTGTTGATTTTCGTCTTTGCTAACTATGGCAATTTTTTGACAATTTAAAGCTGATAAAAGAGGAAGAATTGCTTTTAAATCCAGATATTCAGGAATTTCTACATAAATATCATTTTTTTGGGCTAACTTTAATAATTCGGTGGGAGATTCTAAATCAGTAATTGATAAATCAGGGAAAAAACTTTGTAAAAAAGCACCATCAATAGGAAAAGTTTGAGTTTGCGGACTAAAATAATAACTATCGTCATTATTCTCTTTTATTTGTTGTTTTATCCAATAGGTTTTTCCTACCCCAAAGTTACCCATTACTGCTGTTATCATATTCTTTTTATGAAAATTATATTTTAGAAAATTACTGATTACGAATTAATTAAACATTGTTTGAGTTTCTCTTTTAATTTATTTTCATCCAGATTTCTTCCTATCATCACTAACTGATTTTTAGGGTTATTTTGCCATTCTTCTGTATCAATATCATAGCGCTTTCCGCTTAGTTGAAAAATATGTTTTAATCCACTTTCAGCAAACCATAAAATTCCTTTTGCTCTAAATACTTGATTCATGATATTATCAGTAATAAAATTCTGAAATTTGTCCACATGAAAGGCTCGATCGAACTCTACAGAAATAGACATAAAACCATCTACTTCTAAATGATTAGAATGGTGATGATCATGGTTATGATGGTGATCATGTTCGTGATGATGATGGTTATGATCATGAGAATTAGTAACAGATTCCGAAGGATAATTAGTAGGTTTACTTATATCAATATCCAAAATTAAAGGTAAGGGTACTTTACCATATTCAGTGTGTAAAATATTAGCACCTTTTTTGATACAAAAAATATCACTTTCTAAGGCTTTTATCTTATCTTCAGTGACTAAATCAACCTTATTTAATAAAATAATATCTCCATAAATTACCTGTTTTAAAGCGGCATCACTCTCAAAATGTTCCGCCGTAAAATTTTCTGCATCAATTAAAGTTAACACCGAATCAAGACGAATTAAATCTCGTAACTCTGGACTTAAAAAAGTTAAAACTATGGGTAAAGGATCAGCTACTCCCGTAGTTTCAACAATTAAATAATCAATTTTTTTATCACTTTCTAAAACTTGAAAAACCGTATCCATTAAATCATCATTTATGGTGCAACAAATACAACCATTACTAAGACTTAACATATTATCATCAGTAGAAATTAATAACTGACTATCAATATCAATATCACCAAATTCATTAACTAAAATTGCTACTTTCAAATCTTGATTATTCGTAAGAATATGATTAAGTAAAGTGGTTTTGCCACTACCTAAAAAACCAGTAATAATAGTGACTGGTAAGCCTCTTTTTGGTAAAATTAAATTATTCATAAATATAAGAATTAAAAATTAAGAATTAAGAATTAAGAATTAAGAAAGGAAAATAGAAAACTCAGTAATTTTTTTTCCCCTTCTCTCCTCATCCCCTCATCCCCTCATCCCAATACCCTACACCATTAACTGTTAAAAGTGGGGCGATGTTGAATTAAATTCATAAATTCTTGACGAGTTTTTGCGTCATCATTAAATACCCCTCGTAATGCACTTGTCGAAGTCCAAGAACCGGGTTTTTGCACTCCTCTCATTACCATACACATATGAGTTGCTTCGATAACCACTGCTACCCCTTGAGGTTGCAATAATCCTTGTAAAGCATCGGCGATTTGAGCAGTTAAACGCTCTTGCACTTGCAATCGTCTGGCATACATTTCGCAAATACGCGCAATTTTTGATAAGCCAATAACTTTACCATTAGGAATATAGGCGACGTGCGCCCTACCTAAAATAGGTAGTATATGATGTTCACAGGAGCTAAATAAGTTAATATCTCTGACTAATACCATTTCATTGGCGTTTTCGTGAAATACTGCACCGTTTAACAATTCATCGAGGGATTGATTATAACCAGAAGTGAGAAACTTTAAGGCTTTTACTACCCTTTTAGGGGTATCTATTAATCCTTCTCGATCGGGATTTTCCCCTAAACCTAGTAACAATGTTCTAACGGCTTGAATCATATCCGCTTCGGTGACGGGGGGTTGAGATTCCGTGATGAGATTAGGTACGAAAGAATTAGCCGACTTGATGAGAGAAGATTCCGTATATGTCATATTTTTTTGATGATGAGACTAATTAAAATGATAATCGTTATCATAAATTTTGACAAGGGGTTATGTATCTCTTTTCGGTTATAAGGCTCGATCGAACTATTTCGGAAAATTAAGTATAATTTTAGGTAGAGAAAGAATCCATGTAATAAAAATATGGTAAATACAGCAGAAGAAGTTTGGCAATTATTAGGTGAATTAATAGCCGCCCAAAAAGAAACGGAGCGTGTTATCAAAGAACAATCTCAAGAAACAGAAAGACGTTTCCAAGAAACAGAGCGTATCCTTAAACAACAATCTCAAGAAACGGAGCGTATTCTTAAACAACAATCTCAAGAAACCGAACGTATCCTTAAACAACAATCTCAAGAAACCGATCGCAGAATGCAAGAAACCGATCGCAGAATGCAAGAAACCGATCGCAGAATGCAAGAAACCGATCGCAGAATTAAACAAGTAAGCCAAGAAATTGGAAAGTTAGGAAATCGTTTAGGGGAGTTTGTGGAATGGCAAGTACGTCCATCTGCTGTACGCTTGTTTCAAGAAAGAGGTATTGATGTCCATGAATTACAATCCGATGTAGCAGTAAAAAGAGAAGAAGGCGGTTTAGAAATTGATTTATTATTAGTAAATAATACTGAAGTGGTATTGGTAGAAGTAAAAAGCAAATTGACTCAAAGAGATGTGGATGAACATTTACAAAGGTTAGAAAAGTTTAAACGATTAATGCCACGATACCAAAATATGAGGGCATTGGGTGCTGTGGCAGCCATGGTAGTCACGGATGAAGTTGCTAATTATGCTTATTCTCAAGGTTTATTTGTGATGATTCCATCAGGAGAAAATATGACTATTATTAATTCTAACCAGTTTCAACCGAAAGTTTGGTAAAGGTTTGTAGTTATGGCTTTAGCCTTTATCAGCCCTCTGGATGCTTACTATAAATCAAATGGGAAGTAATAGTGCTACAAAATTTTGATAATGTTGGGTTGCACTTCGTTTAACCCAACCTACAATAAATTAATTTTGGCTTAATTGTTGGGCTACTTGTTTGGCAAAATAGGTTAAAATCAAGTCTGCACCCGCTCTTTTCATACTGGTAAGGGTTTCTAACACTACCTTATCTTCATCAATCCATCCTCTTTGACTACCTGCTTTTATCATGGCATATTCTCCACTAACGTTATAGGCAACTACGGGTAAATTAGTATAATCTCGTACCCGTCTGATAATATCTAAGTAGGCTAAAGCAGGTTTAATCATTACCATGTCTGCACCTTCTTTAATGTCTAAGGCTACTTCTTTAATCGCTTCTTTACCGTTGGCATAATCCATTTGATAGGTTTTTTTATCCCCAAACTGGGGGGCAGATTCTAAAGCATCCCGAAAAGGTCCATAATAAGCTGAGGCGTATTTTGCTGAATAGGCTAGGATTCCTGTATTTATCCATCCCTCTTTGTCTAATGCCTGTCTAATTGCCCCTATTCTACCATCCATCATATCGGAAGGGGCGACTATATCTGCTCCTGCTTCGGCGTGGGATAGTGCCATTTTTACCAAGACTTCTACGGTTTCATCATTCAATATCTCTCCATCTTTAACAATACCATCATGACCGTAAGGGGAGTAAGGATCAAGGGCAATATCTGTGATTACTGTTATTTGCGGTATTTCGGCTTTAATCGCTCTTACAGTGCGTTGTACTAATCCTTCTGGATTGTAGCTCTCTTTTCCTTTATTATCCTTCTTTTCTTGTTCTATTAAGGGAAAAAGGGCGATCGAATTGATACCCAAATCATAAATTTCTTGTACTTCTTTTAAGAATAAGTCGAGGGAATAGCGATAACAGTTAGGCATGGAGGGAATTTCTTGTTTGATGTTTTTTCCTTCCATGACGAAGATAGGATAAATCAAATCATTGACGGTTAAATGGTTCTCTTGTACCATCGATCGAAGGGATTCTGTACGTCTTAAACGTCTTGGGCGATATAATAATAAACTCATCGTTAATCAAAATAATGATAATCATTATCATAATAACAGATAAAATGAGGTTGTCTAAATTTAATTTTGCAAAAAATGAAGACTATTAAATTATAATTATGTAGTAATCATCCTATTTTTTAAAGTGTTAATTATTGATAAAATAATAAATTTATGTCTATTAAATATACTAAAAATCAACAAAAAGTGATTGAGTTATTAGAAAATTTAGATACGGAAATTACAGCCCAAAATTTATATATAAGGTTAAAAGAAAATCATCTAAAAATAGGACTAGCAACAGTATATCGGACTTTAAAATATTTTCATCTTCAAGGTATTGTACAAGAGAGAGTAACCCCTCAAGGAGAATCTTTATATAGACTCATAAATAAAGTACATTCCCATCATCTTAATTGTATTAATTGTGGACAATCAACTATTTTAATTCAAGAAAATTGTTTAATAGATCATAGTCTTAATAAAATTTTTTCTGACCATAAATTTAAACTTTATTATCATACTTTAGAATTTTTTGGTTTATGTGAAAATTGCCAAAACTGCTAACTTTTGAGATAATTTTATTCATTCATCAGAAATATAATCTTCCTGTCTGCCTGTCTTCCAAGTCAGCCCTCATCTATTTTTATATCGAATTCAGGTGGTGGAGGTTGAGTATTATTCAACCCTCAGACTTTTTCAGCAACCCCTATTTAACCTGACACCTGACACCTGAAACCTGACACCTATCCCCATCAAAAGACTTTTTCAGCACTCCCTATTTATATTGTGTAAAGGGTGCGATCGAATAACAGTTAATCAAATTTGTAAACAGGCAGGATTAGGTAAAACCTTTTAAACCTTAGTTAAGATTCGATCGAATTGGGAAAAAGACAACGATAATGCCTCCTTTCGACATCAAGTTAAAATTAGCAATACTCCCTAATTATTCAGATTAATAACTTGATTTGCCAAAAATTGTTGATTTGCCTCTCTTATTTTTGCCCCTTCATCATCGTATAAAAATGGTAAAGTCGCATAACGAAATCCTTTAGTTACGGGAGTGGCTTCATGGAGTAAAGAACAAGAAAAAACTACCGCCCCTCCCGTTGGCGCTCGATAGGTTTTTGAGCCAAATTCGGGAAATCTTAAATTGCCCCCCTCATATTCTTCGGCGTTTAAATTGATAGTCACGGCAAAACGACGATGAGCAGTGCCTTTGGTGGTATTGTCTCGGTGGGGACGGAAAAAACCCCCTGAGTTACTATCATAACAAGCAACAATATATCTTTCTATACGGGTGACTTGAAATTGAAAGGCTTTAGCGATTTCTGGGACTAATCTTCGACTTAACCGTTGTCTGATACCTGTTTTAATATCTTCTGACTCAATATTATAGTCTTTTCTTCTTTTAAAACTATGATCTTGAATGCCGATGGTTTTACCATCTTTTTCCCTCATAAAGCCCGACTCACTGCCACCATTTTCGTTGTATAAGTTGATTAATTGGCGACAAAATTGGGGCTCGAACACACGGGGTACTATTAATATGGGTGCTGATATGGGTACTTGAGCGTAATCATCTATTGAGGGTAATTGATTGATAATTTGTTCGATCGATCGATTATGACTATCAGCGTCAATAATAGGTATGTTAGCAATTACTCGTAATGAGGGATCAAGAACTAAGGTAAAAGGGGCATAACTAATTATACTATCTTGATTAGATTGTAATGCACCATAGAGATTACTAACTTTGAGATCAAAATCCCAAAAAAAGCGAATACCCGGTATCATGTCTTGAACACGATTTAATTCTAAATCTTGAGGATCAATACTAACACCAAAAAAACATAAGTGGCTATCATTAAACTTATGGCGTATTTGTTGACACAAAAAGGATAAAATTTGAAATCCGATGGGATTGGCGGCTGAACCAAAAAAAGTGAGAACAATATAGCGTCCTCCTATACTGTGAAAGTTAAACTGAGGATTAGTTGAGCTTTTGCATTGAAACCAAGGCACGGCATCGCCCACTAAAAATCTATTCATGACTATTTCAAAATACTAGACAACATTAATCTCGATCGCATCATATAGGAAAATTATTTTTTCCTTCATTTATGTCTTGCTGATGCTATTCTTCAGGATTACTAAACAATCCCTGAATCATTATATACAAAAAATGTGATTTACACTCATCAAGGTTATAATCTGATGTTCCCTGAAAATTAGTGTAAAATTTGTTGAGCTTTATTGTTTAATGCGTAAATTATCTCCTTCTATGTCATAAATAATTGAGGGAGGAATTTCCGCCGCTTTTTGACTCATTATTTCAAGAAATAATAATGAATAAATATATCCTTCAGGACAAGACAATTCTTCATAAGATAACGGTAAAGAATCTGTTAATTTAATATTGCTAAAGTTAGGAAATTTTGACACTGGTTTTTCGGTTTCACAATAATTAAATCTGATGGCATTTTGAGGAGAATTTGATTTATTTAAACCCATACTAGGGGTTGCGAATACTCCCCAATCGTTATCTTTTGCTTTATATTGCTTAGTTTTTGCAATATTTTCTGGTAAATCTGGTTTACCTCCCCAAATCATTACGACAAAATTTCTTAAATTTTTTTCTTGAGCTAAGGCTATAATTGCTATATGTCGATCGTCTAGTTTTTCTATTCTAAATATATGTCCATTTGCGAAGGGTAAATAGGGATTTTTGTCTAAAAATTCTCCATTTCTTCTAAAGTATTGATCTTGAATATCTGTCAATAACATTAAACCTTCTATGGCTTCTTTTTCTAGTATTTCTACTGATTTAATCGATTCATTCGGTTTTATATTAGGGGAAGAATCATCAATGGGAGTATTGACAATAGAATCATTAATGGGGGTATCAGGAGGAGTATCTTTGACGGGTTGAGGAGGTGATAAATTAAATTTATGAGTAAATAGAATTACGATCGAACCTAATATACTAAAAATTGTCAAATTTTGCCATGATAAATTAAGTTTATTTTTATCTAAATTATCTAAATCTTTAATAATATCTTCTACTTTTTGATACCTTGTATTCAGAGAAAAAGCAATCATTTTATTGATAATTTTTTTTAAATCTTTAGATATTTTTTGTGTTAAGTATTGTTCCCAAATCCAATGATTATTTAAGTCGATTAAATCAAAGCTCGATCGATTTGTCAATAGATGAATACAAGTTACTCCTAAACTATATAAATCACTAGCAAAAACTGTTTTACCCCTTGCTTGTTCGGGAGCAATATATTCAGCACTACCAATAACCGTAGCGGTTTTAAATTTATCCTCAGAATCTAATAATTTAGACGCTCCAAAGTCCACTAAATAAAGAATTTGATTATCAATTTTTCTGATAATATTTTCTGGTTTTATATCTCGATGAATAATATTTAGTTGATGAACTTCTTTGAGTATAGGTAAGATATTTTTGAGTAATTTAACAATTTTTTCTTGATTAAAAATACCATCTTTAAGCAACTCTTGTGCAAGGTTTTCTCCATCAATAAATTCTTGAATAATATAATAACCATTATTCTGTTTAATAAAATCAATTAATTGAGGTATTTGTTGATAAGAATTAAGCATTTTTAAGCGATTTGCTTCTTCTGCAAATAATTGCCAATTTTTTTGATTTTCATTCATGGAGGAGGGTAATAATTGTTTAATCACACAACGGGATAAATTTCTTTTACCATAATCCACCGCTAAAAAAGTTTTTCCGAATCCTCCCTTCCCAATCTCTTTGATTGCCCCATATCGATCGTTGATCAGTAAAATTGAGTTACACTTTTGACAATGGCGGTTAGTGTCTGGATTTAGGTGATTACACTGAGGATTAAGACAATAAATCATAGTGTATAGTGTATAGTTTATAGTGTATAGTATCGCTTTAGCAGACGGTAGCTATTAGAAGTGCAATAAATTACACGGTGTGCTATTGATTAACACCTTTAATTCTTAATTCTTAATTCTTAATTCTTAATTCTTAATTCTTCTTCATTCTTCTTCATTCTTAATTCTTCATTCTTAATGGTATGATAAAATGATCTATCAAAAGACCGTTAAATCACAAATCATGTCAGATTTTTTACCTATCGCCTATTTTGAAGGCAAATTTCTCCCCTTTAAAGACGCTAATATTTCGATCGCAACCCATGCGTTACATTATGGTACAGGAGCGTTTGGAGGGTTGAGAGGTACAATAAACCCTGCAAATCCCCAACAAGTGTTATTATTTCGCTTAGATCGTCATTGTCAGAGATTAAGTAATAGTGCCAAATATTTACATTACGAATTGTCAGCAGAGAAGATAGAAGAAGTAATTAGAGATTTTGTTAGTAAAAATAAACCCACTAAAGCCTTTTATATCCGTCCCTTTGTTTATACCTCCGATTTGGGTATTGCGCCAAGACTTCACAACATTGAAAAAAACTTTTTTGTCTATGGTTTAGAAATGGGGGATTATCTTTCTCCTGATGGTATTAGTTGCCGTATCAGTTCATGGTATCGTCAAGAAGATCGTAGTTTACCCTTAAGAGGTAAAATTAGTGGAGCTTATATTACTTCCGCTTTAGCTAAAACCGAAGCCGTTGATAGTGGTTTTGATGAAGCGATTTTGATGAATTCCAAAGGAAAAGTCTGTGAAGCGACGGGGATGAATATTTTTATGGTAAGAAATAATAAGTTAATTACCCCTAGTTTAGATCAAGATATTTTAGAAGGAATTACTAGGGATAGTGTCTTAACTATAGCTAAAGATTTAGGTATAGAAATTGAACAAAGAGAAATAGATAAAACAGAATTATTTATCGCTGATGAAGTGTTTTTATGTGGCACTGCGGCAAAAGTTACCCCCGTCAAAAGAGTAGAAAATTATCACCTTCCTCAACAGAAAAATATCACCTTAAAAATTAAGGAAAAATTAACTGCTATTACGGAAAATAGAGAAGCAAATTATCAAGATTGGATTACTGTTATCGATGTTTAATCTCAATAGCTAGAAAGTCTAAGTAAGATATTTGAAAACCCACGTCTGTAACTTAGCGTGGGAAGATGTCACTCTATCTGAGTTTTGATTAATTCGATCGCACGCTCAAAAGATACGGGGGGTGAAAATAAATATCCTTGTCCATAATTACATCCTAAAGAAGATAATATCTCACATTGTTCTTGATTTTCAATGCCTTCAGCTACGGCAGTCATATTTAAACCATGAGACAAATGAATTAATGTTTTACAAATAATTTTATCTTTGACATTATTTTCTAAGTCTTTTACAAAACATTGATCTATTTTTAATGTATCGAATTGAAAGTTTTTTAAATAGGCTAAATTAGCGTAACCCGTGCCAAAATCATCTATCACTAAAGGAAAGCCAAATTGACGACAATCTTGTACTAAAGTTAAGGCTTTTTCTCCCTCAAATAAACTTCTTTCTAATATCTCTAATTTGATTTGTTGGGGCTTAACAGAAGATTCATTTACTTTTTGTTTAAAAACCTGTAAAAAATCTTGATTTTGAATCTGTTTTTCGGCAATATTTATACTTAAAAATATATCTAAATTTGTCTCTTTTTTGATCAATTCGATCGAACTCAAGGCTTTATCCAATAACCATTCTCCCATAGGAATAATTAAGGAAGTTGACTCCGCTAACGGAATAAATATGCCGGGGGAAACATTCCCTCTAGTGGGAGAAAACCATCTTAATAATACCTCAAAACCGACAATTAAATTAGTGTTTAAATCCACAATAGGTTGATAATATGGAACTAATTGATTTTGTTTAAAACCATTTCTTAAATCACTTTCTAATCTGATTAATTCTATTGCCTGAAAAATCTTTTCTTGATACTCTTTTTTTGTGTTATCTAGGGATGATATATCAAATTCTGATTTCGATCGAAGTCGTCCTGTTTCCGATCTAAAATAGTTCATTACTACCATTAATAATAACTTTAAAATAGGATCAGCAGATTCAATTCTACTCTTAACTTGTTCTCCTGTAACGACAGTTAACACCACATTAGTTTTAGCATAAGCGGAAGCCGATCGAGGACTACCATCTACTAAAGCCAATTCTCCAAACATATCCCCAGGCATGAGTGTATTTAAAATAATACGTTCATTTTCGGGCGTTACCGTCGAGATTTCCACTTCTCCTTGTTCAATGATATAAGCAAAATCTCCCTTGTCTCCTTCCTGAAAAATACACTCTCCAGTTGTTAAAGTTCGATTCAGAAATTGATTTTCTATGTCATATTCTTGATTCATCATGATTATTAACAACAATAGGAGTTCTGCACTAATCGGGTAAGGTTTGAAGGTCGCCCTTCTCCCCTCCCCTAAGAACCGTGCGTGACTATTACTAATCACACGGCTCAAGCCTTACTTCAAGCCTTCAACTTGGATTTAGAATGTACCTGTTTATGACAAGCCTTGTGTAAATGTACAAGATTATCAGTGGAATCTTCACCACCATCCTTGACGGGTACAATATGATGGGTTTCTATTTGTTCTCCGTTGAATAAATTTTCTCCGCATATAGGACATTTCCAGTTTTGATTGTTGGCTACTAGGTAGTATTTGCTACCTTTTGCCCAGTAGTTTTTGCCCTGTTTAATTTTACGGTTATTCCAATATTCACGAAGTGAGGAATCATCTGGACTGGCATTACCTTTTACTTTAATGTGTCTGGTTATTGGTGTTGTTTTTATATTGTATAGGATATGAGTTACCTCTTTTCCTTTCCTGCCAGAACCATTACACATAAAGACTCCATTTCTTCCTTTGAAACTGTTAAAATAACGTTTGGAAACCCATGTTTTTGATTTATTGGGATGCCTACGAGTAGCCCAACACCAAAGGTAATGCCATACTCGATTTTCGATGTATGAGAAGGTTTCTTTACTTACTACCCCTTTGTAATAGTTAGCAAAACCTCTGAGAAGTGGATTTAATTTTTTGATGACATCTTCTTGTGTCCGAGCTTTCATATTGGATAAGGTTATTCTTATCTTTTTACAGAAGGCTAGGACTTTTTCTTTTTGAGGTTTGATTAATAGTTTGCCGTTATAATGGCGAAGGTTAAACCCTAAAAAGTCGAATCCTTCATCTATATGAACTATCCGAGTCTTCTCAGTACTGATTTCTAGTCCTCTTTCGGATAACCATTGCTTTATCTGGATAAGCACTTTTTCCAAAGATTCTTTATCTTTTGCTGTGACTACAAAATCATCTGCATATCTTATGATGCCTAGCTTTGGGTTACATTGCTTTATATACTTTTCTAACCCGTGCAATCCAATGTTTGCTAACAATGGACTTATAACACCACCTTGAGGAGTGCCTGTTTCGGTAGGGTTGTGGATACCGCTATCGATAAATCCAGCTTTTAACCATCCTTTGATAAGTTCTCTTTTAGGGTGACTTTTTATCATGTTCAGGATAGATTCATGGGCAATGTTATCAAAGAAGCCCTTAATGTCAGCGTCTAAAACCCATTTGTCATAGGTGCGATTTCCACCTGTTCTTGTGTCTCCTTTAAGACGGATGAAACATTGGTCGATGGCATCATGACAACTTCTTCCGCATCTAAAGCCGAAGGAATTTGGTTCAAATACGGCTTCCCATTCAGGTTCTAGTGAATTTTTAACTATTGCTTGTGCAACTCTATCTCTCACGGTTGGGATGCCGAGAGGACGTTTCTTGCCATTGGATTTCGGTATATATACCCGTTTTGTAGGTACTGCTTTTGGCATTTCCCATTCCTTGACAAGTTTTACTCGCTGTGCAGGGGTGTTTATCACCTCCTTGTCTATCCCTGCTGTTTGCTTTCCGTCATTGATTTGAGTAATTTGTCTAACACTTAGCAATAGGTTTGATAGGCTTCTTATTAACAGTTTCTGCAATCTTCTCAACTGCTTCCACTGACCAAGTTTTCTAGCACGGAAGATTCGGCAACGCAAATTCTTAACAACTTTATAGGCTTTTTGCCAGTTGACCTGACTCCAGTCCTCTAGTTGTCTTGTGTCTCCATTTATCAAAATTACTTTTGACATCTAACTTTTAACTCCAATTTAGAATCTTTGTTTTCGTTTCTGTCCGTATAAGACCCAGAGGAAGTCTGCTATTGCTTTCGCTCAAGGGCAAATTTTGAACCCTTATCTCGACTATTACAGTTGAGCATTCGCTTTTTCCTCCATCTTCTACCCTCCAGAGAGTTCCGTCTTTGTTACCTCAGACCTACTCATTACTGAGACTCTGTAGGGTTTACCCTGTTGTATCAATTGGTTTTAACAATATAGTTAGGGTGGATGACTTTTCTGCGGAAGGGTTTGTATTTCTACGCTAATATGAAGTTCAAACATATTAGCTACCTTCTTACCATTTTGGTTTAAGCCTGTCAGGGATAATTTGGCTTATTGCGGGATGTCGCAGTTTATTCGCCATCTTAGACTATGTTCACCCTTCTACATCTTCCCTCTAGCTCCTTACCGCTTAATCCCTAGCAGTTACGGCTACATTTGTGGTCTGCATTCCAACTATTTCGTTACCTACTCGGTTGTGACCGCACTCTTATGAGTGTTTTACATGAGGGCTGGTGGTAGAAATCACCAGAGGACACGGTGTCCCGTACCAATTGACCAGTACAGGTCGCACTGAACTACCCCGCCTCGTAGGAGAACGGGGTTTCTAACACCACGCCCTCTTTGAGTTGGGATTTCTGACGCTTCATCTGCCCAAGTTGCTTCATTGATCCCGTATGCTTACGATTCGTAGAAGTAGAGCTTAGACATCCACGTTTGGAGAGGCTAGTTCCTAACCCCTGTTGCTTATTGTTAGCAACGTTATACTTAAAGATAGCATAAGTTAGAGGAATAAATTCAGTATCAATCGAACTGTTAATGACTAAAGCATAAAAAGTTAATATCTTATACAAGAAAATACACAAAAACAAAAAGGTGTGTTAGAA
>NZ_JBLZFY010000004.1:0-102082 GCF_050753365.1 Geminocystis sp. CENA526 | reverse complement strand
ATCATCGGTGGTTTCCTCCTCACCTTCTGGTAACGAGAAAGAAAAGTTAACATCATCGGTGGTTTCCTCCTCGACTTCGGGTAACTTAGGAGAAAAAGAAATATTATCGGTGGTTTTCTCCTCGACTTCGGATAACTTAGGAGAAAAAGAAATATCATCGGTGGTTTCCTCCTCACCTTCTGGTAACGAGAAAGAAAAGTTAACATCATCGGTGGTTTCCTCCTCGACTTCTGATAACTTAGAAGGAAAAGCAACATCATCAGTGGTTTCCTCCTCGACTTCGGATAACAAGAAAGAAAAGTTAACAACTTCGGTGGCTTCCTCCTCGACTTCGGATAACGAATTAAAACCCTTAGCTTCGATTGAAAGCGATGAGGATTCTCTCCTTCAGACTTTGGAGTTATTTCGTCAAGTTAATACGGAATTAAAACAGCAAGAATTGAATCGTCTTAATGGAAGTATCCCAAGTTTAGAAGATTTAGAGGGAAGATTTCGAGGAAATTTGAATTTTGCTTTCTCTTTTAATAATGGTTTTCAAGGAGAGTTTGATTTCCGAGGTGACGATTGGCAATGGGGAAAACATCACCTAAATTTTATTGAGGTAAAAGGAAGTTTTGCTGACGGTTTATTAACTTTATTACCTATACAAATTAAACAAAATAATAGCATTTTATCTTTAACAGGTACTTATTCTAAAGAGCGCATTGCTGGAGATATTCGCTTATCAAATTTCTCAATTTCTCAATTAAAACAAATATTAAGTTTTCCTAGCAATTTTAATATTGAAGGCACGATTAATGCCAATATTGCTATTAGTGGAAGTGAGGAAAAACCTTTAGCAAAAGGCAATATTGAGATTATTGAATCCAAGATAAACGGTACTCAAATTCAGGAAAACAGTGCTAGTTTTGGCTTTAGAAACTCTAGGCTAGATTTTTTAGCTAGTAGTAATTTAACAGAAAACAATCAACCTTTAACAATAATTGGTAGTTTTCCTTTTCAGTTATTTCCTAATTCTATAATTCCTGAAAATAATAATTTTCAATTAAGTTTAAATCTTGCTAAAGATGGGTTCAATTTGTTGAGTATTGTTACTAATAATGAGTTAAATTGGGTTAGTGGAAATGGCAATATAAATTTAGATATTAGTGGTAAATATTATCAATTAACTAATCAATTAACTAATATAGAAACTCAGGGAATTGCTACTTTTGAAAATGGAATTATTGATGGTAAAATTCTTGCTAATAAGTCTATTACTGATATTAATGGAGAGGTTTTATTTGATTTTTCTCAATTAACTATTCCTAATTTGACGGGCAATTTTAGCGGTGGAAATATTAGTATTAGTGGTAGTTTACCTATTGTGGATAGTCGTTTTTCTAATGATTTTTTAACTATCAGTGTCGATGATTTGGCTTTGGATATTGATAATTTCTATGAAGGTAATGCTCAAGCTATGGTATCTATAACAGGGAGTTCGATCAAACCGATAATTGGGGGTAAAATTAAGCTATATAATGGAGAAATTGAGATTAGTAATAAAATTAATGGAGAAGAAAAGATTATTAATAATCGTGGGATAATTTCACAGATAAAAATTGATGATTTAGAATTACAATTAGGAAATAATGTTAATATTATTCAACCTCCTTTATTAAATTTAAAAGCTGAAGGTAGTTTAAAATTAAATGGAGATTTAAGTAGTTTAAAACCTGATGGAATTATTAATTTTACGGGAGGAAATCTTAATCTTTTTACGAGTCAACTTAATTTGGCACGGGGAAATAATACCGCTAAATTTATATCAGAAAATGGCTTTAATCCCTATCTGGACATAAATTTAGAGAGTAGAGTAACAGAAACAAATCGTTATAAATTAACTAATAATTCTAATCCTAATGAAATTCAAGATTTTACTAATTATTCTGTTAATACAGCGCAAACTGTGAGAATAAAAGCGAATGTGAAAGGTTGGAGTAATAACTTAGAAAATAATATAGTTTTAGGTAGTAGCCCTCAAAGAAGTCAAACGGAAATTATTGCTCTTTTAGGAGGAGGATTTTTTGATAATTTTAGCGAAAGTGATGGGAATTTAGGATTAGCTAATTTAGCTAGTGCTGCCCTTTTAGGTAGTGTACAAGGACAATTACAACAAAATTTTGGCTTTAATCAATTAAGGCTATTTCCTACGCAAATTTTTGATGATGAAAAGCGTACTTCTAGTCTTGCTTTTGGGGCTGAATTAGGTTTAGATATTACCGATGATTTTTCTTTTTCTATTACTAAAATTCTCACAAATGAACAAGCTCCCCAATATAATGTTATCTATCGTTTAAATGATAAAACTATTTTACGGGGTTCTAGTGATTTCGATCGAGATAGTCGTGGAGTGGTAGAATTTGAACATCGATTTTAAGCATTGAAAGTGTCAAATGCTGTTGACTATTTTTACCATACTTTCGGCTCAAATTCAGCGACATTCAGAATCCCTACCGCTTCTCCCTGTTGTGCTAGTACAAATAAACCTTGTTTATAGGCATATTGATCAGCACCTTCTTCGATTTCAATTCCCGCTACTGCTCCATATAACTTCTTTTGCTCGTATTCAGGGAAAAATTGACGAAATCGCTTTAGGTCTTGAATTAAGTCTTTTACGTCTTCTACACCTAAACTACTTTTTACTTCCACTACTAACACAGAATCTTGATTCGTCACTAATACATCAATCTCTAAAGTATCACCATTAAGACGTTTTCTGACTCTTTGACTGACTTGGTGAACATCTATACCCCGACTCAAAAAGATAGTTTCACAGGAAGGCGCTACCATATTTTCCACAAAACGCCCCCATTTACCTCCTAAAGAGCTAATTTGCTTATTTACCGCATTAATTTGTTTATTAACGGCACTAATTTCTTGGTTTACTTGACTAATTTGTTGATTCACTTCTTGAGTTAGCTGTTGAAATTTTCGATCGCTTTCCCGAAAGAGACGATCATTTTCTATGCGACTTCGATCGATTTTTTGAGTCAATTGTTGAAAACACAAATCTGTTTCTTGACGAGTACGCTCTGTTTCTTCTTTCAGACGTTGTAATCGTAGCTCATGTTCTTGACGGCTACGTTCTGTAGCTATAGATTGTTCTTTTATGATACGTTCTGTCTCTTTTTGAGCTTGAGCTAATTCTGCTAAAATGTTGAGAACATCATCAACGGTGGTTGTCATAGATTATTTTACGTTAACTAATTTTATCTTTTCATTATATGTTAACAAAAAAATACCTTGCAACTGCACAATTTTAGCCCATGGAGAATAATGTTAATAAATACTTAAGATACTTTCTCGAAGAGATTGCTTCGTGTCTCGCAATGACAATACTACTTTACTAAGAGAAGATAATTTCTGAACCCGGAGCATTAACTTTCACTTGCAATACTTGTTGATTACCAAAGGTCGATCGAAGCTGAGAATGGGCTTCAGGGGGGGCAAAAAAGAGAATAAAACCCCCCGCACCAGCCCCTAGTAATTTACCGCCCCATGCCCCAGCAGTGATGCCCTGCTGATATAATCGATCGATGTCAGGGTTAGAAATAACTTGAGAAAGGCTACGTTTTGCCATCCATGCTTGATGTAATAATTCACCAAAAGCCGATAAAGATTGATTGCTCGTTAAAATATTCCAACCATCATCCACCATTTTACGCATATCCTTGAGGGTGTCGGTGTTGTCAGTAACTTTGTCTAACTGTTGTGCAACCACTTCCGAAGCTCGTCTTTTAATACCTGTGAATACTACAAATAAATGTTGTTCAAATTCCGCCAATCGTTGAGGTGAAATAGGTACTTTATGAACTACTATATCCGTCTCTGTACGAAATTCTACCAGATTAAAGCCCCCCACTGCCGCCATAAGTTGATCTTGACAGCCGACTCGATCGAGCAGTAACTTTCTTTCAACATAAATAGCTTCATACGCCAAATCCAAAGGGCGTACAAACTCTCCTTTAAAACTATGGAGAGCGTGTAGTAAAGCTACAGTAAAAGTTGAAGACGAACCTAAACCCGTAAAAGCAGGTAAATCCGCCACATTATGTAACTCAATATCTCGCTCTAAACCACAAAATCGCAGACATTCACGATAAACATTATGTTGAATTTCCGTCACATTTTTGACCAATTCCACCTGACGATAGGATAAACGCATGGTATAGTCAAATAAATGACTCGGAAACGGACTCGCCGTCAAATAGCAAAATTTATCGATAGCGGTAGCTAATACCGCCCCTCCGTGACGCAAAAAATATTCAGGGTAATCTGTACCTCCCCCGAAAAAACTAATTCTGACAGGAGCGCGAGATATTAACATATTGAATTGAGAATTAATAATGAAGAATTAATAATTGAGAATGAAGAATTAATAATGAAGAATTAATAATTTAATTTTCCTCATTTTTGCTATCTTCAATAAAAAATTTGTGGCTCTTTTACAGTAGTTATTATATTTTAGTAATAAATAATCGTTAAAAGTGTTGATATATAATAGGTTTAGGATTTTAAAAATACAAATGTTATAAATTTACAGTTTTAATTTAACCTAACACGCGCCACCTGAAACCTGACACCTTTTTTTCGACATAATTTATCATACTCAAAGTAAGAGAGCCAAATTTGTTTATGTTCAGCAACATTTAATTCTCAATTACCTTTGCAGGAGTTGCTTCTTTTTGCTTTTCCTGACTGGGTTCTAATTTAGCATTCATAGATACCGTTTCTTCCACTTGTTCAACTTCTTTTTTAAATTCCTCTTGAAATTCTTTAGAAGCCTCTTGAAAACCTTTGATGGTTTTGCCTAAACTTCTACCAATCTCAGGTAATTTTTTCGGTCCAAAAATGAGCAAAGCTACCACGAAAATTAAGATCATTTCGGGGAGTCCGATACCAAAAACATTCATTATAATTCTTTGTTAAAGGGTACAAAAATTGTAAAAACAGTCTATTCATTATCACTATCAACCGTCAACTATCAACTATCGTAACTGTTATTGACCAAGACTTCTCCAGTCAACGTCAACCCCTTCGAGTAAGAGAGAGGAGTTGTAAATTTGTAAAATGATCAATAAAAAGACTAAAAATAAGATCATGAAAACACCCATTAAAGGGGTTGTACCCCAGCCGGGGGCAACTTTTCCGTATTCTGAATTAAGAGGCTTGAGAATATCGCCTAAACGAGTACGTTGTGACATATTTAACCTTAGATATTACAATTATTTTTCTTATCTGTCGTAATATTATAGAATAAGAAGACTCTTATTTAACAAACAAATAGCTATTATGGAAACTGCTACGATCGTGGGATTTACTATTGCAGCAATAGTAATTGCTTTTACAGGATACTCTATTTATCTCGCTTTTGGACCACCTTCGGCGGAATTAAGTGATCCTTTTGAAGATCACGAAGACTAAAAAAAAGGTGGGCATTGCCCACCCTACTATTACATTGCTACAATATACTCTTTAACGCTACCGCGCTTTTTCCTTAAGTGAGCTAAGGCTTGTTGCTCTAATTGTCTCACTCTTTCTCGACTGATGTTCATTCTTTGTCCAATTTTGGCTAAAGATAACTCTTTACCGTCTTCTAAGCCAAATCTGAATTTTACCACCTGTTGCTGTTGAGGTGTTAACTCCCCTAGCAATTTGTGTAAATCTTGACGCATCAATTCTTGAGTGATGTAGTTATCGGGGGAGATGCCGTTATCTTCCAATAATTCTGATAATTCGGTATCTTGATTATCCCCCACTTTTACATCTAAAGAAATAGGTTGACGAGCAATGCTGAAATATTCCCGAATTTGAGAAGGCTCTAATTCTAAGGCTTCTGCAATTTCCGAAGGGGAGGGACTTCTACCTAATTTTTGCGATAATTCTCTTTGAGTTTTCTTGATTTTATTGAGTTTTTCAGTAATATGAATAGGCAATCTGATAGTTCTCGCTTGTTGTGCGATGGCACGGGTGATAGCCTGACGAATCCACCAGTAAGCATAGGTAGAGAATTTAAACCCCTTAGTAGGATCAAATTTTTCTACGCCTCTTTCTAAACCGAGACTGCCTTCTTGAATCAAATCTAAAAACTCCATGTTTCTTTTTTGATATTTTTTGGCAATGGCTACCACTAGCCGTAAATTTGCCTCAATCATTTTTTGTTTAGCCCGTTTGCCTTGATGAATGATTTTTTTCATTTCATCGGGAGTTTTGTCAACGGCGGTTGCCCATTCTTCAGTACTTGGCTCTCTATCTAAGGTTTTCGCTAATTCTTCTTTTGCGTTATATAAGAACATCATTTGTTGTACTTGTTTTCCAAAAACAATCTCCTGCTCATGACTCAAAAGAGGAACTTTACCGATTTCTTGCAGATAGGTACGCACCATATCTACGGTAGTTGCTTTTCTTTTATCAATTTCGTTTATTTTGGCGGTAATTTTAGCTGTGGACATAAGGCTTATATTCTCCTAACTTCAAGCTCGATATGGTTTTAGAAGATTGTTTCGACAAGCAACCTTTTTATTTTTCACAAAGTCATAATGACCTTGTTTTTTAATGATTTATATTTCAGTATCTATTTAGACGTTAATTTTTTAATAAAAGTTCACGATCGAATTTTTTATTTTTGTGATATTAGTTTTATCTTAATGCTAATATCTTAATTGTAGTCAATAGTTAGCTGAGAATTTTTTAAGTTTTTTTAAGTTGTTATCTCTATAATGACGAATCTTCGATATAATTGTTATCCCCCTATAGGGGTGATGACCGAACTTAATGATTCGTTAGATTACGACACATGATCTTATTATTCCCAAAAAATAAGAAAATCAAGCATCAACAAAAAAGACAGGTGGACAGGTGGACAGGTGGACAGGTAGAAAAAATTAATGTCATTGCGAGGTAACGAAGCAATCTCTTAAAACTCGATTTTGAATTGCTTATAAATTTGATCTTCGACCTTCGACTTTATCAATGGGGGTTTTAAATGTACCATAACTTAAAGATTGTTTTTTCGTCTCGATTTTTGGATCATAAAACGGGAAGATTTCATCCTGAGTCGCCTCAACGATTGACGGCAATTCAAGAACGATTAGTAAAAGGGTTTTGTAAAAATAAATTACAATGGTTAGAGCCGACGGCTGTTGAACAAAGTCAGGCTCTGAATTGGGTAAACAAAATTCACGATCGAAAATACATTGATATAGTAAAGACTATTGCTAGTCGAGGGGGTGGAAAACTAGACGAAGATACTCCTGTTTCGGCTCAAAGTTATGATGTGGCACTATTAGCCGTAAGTGCTTGGCTTGACGGTGTTGATCACGTTTTAAAGGATAACGAACCCTGTTTTATTTTAGCACGTCCTCCGGGTCATCATGCCACGAGTAAAATTGGTATGGGTTTTTGTCTCTTTTCTAATGCAGGTATTGCCGCCCATTATGCCTTATCTCAGGGTGTCAAAAAAGTAGCAATTTTAGACTGGGACGTACATCACGGCAACGGTACAGAAGAAATTATTGCCCATAATCCGAATATAATTTACTGTTCTTTACATCAATATCCTTGTTATCCGGGTACAGGAGGGGAGTTCGATCGAGGTTATCATGATAATGTGTTAAATATTCCAGTGAAAGCTGGAAGCGCAATTAAGGAATACCAACAATTTTTTGAAGACAAAGTGATTCCCTTTATCAGCGAATTTAAACCTGATTTGTTGATTGTCAGTGCTGGATATGACGCTAACCATGATGATCCTCTTGCGTCAGTTTCTTTATTTCCTCAAGATTACTATACTTTAACACAATATTGTTTAAAAATTACTCGCAAAATTGTCTTTGGATTAGAAGGGGGATACGACTTAGAAGCGTTAGCGGAATCTGTAGAACAAACTTTCATGGCTTGTATTAACATGAATTAGGTATCAGGTATCAGGTATCAGGTGTCAGGTTAAAGAATGAAAAATCAAGGTGTTGAAGCGTTATCTCTTCAACAAATACACAGGTGTATTGTGAATAATCAGATTTAAAATGCCCTGTTTTTGAGTAAAAATTGCCAAAAATTCGCACTTTTTTATGAATATAGTGTGCCTAAACCATTGGTTTTAATAACCTTTTGATTTATTCAGCAAACCCGAATTAGACTTTTTCAGCACCCCCTATCAAAAATTGAGATTTCAAGATTTCACAGGTAAAATCTAAATCTTGTTTTGTGGTATTTCGATCGAAACTAAAACGTATGCCTCGGAGGGCTTCCTTTTCAGAATATCCCATAGCCAATAAAATTGGTGACGGTAAAGTTTTGCCAGTACTACAGGCTGACCCTGCACTAATACCAATACCCTTTAAACTTAATTTTCTTACAACTTGTCGTCCTGTGATTTCTAAGGTAGGATGATTGATTAAAAAACTGACATGATGGGGTAAACGATGAAATCGATCGCCTGTTAAACTTAAATAAGGACAATGGAAGAGCATTAAATCGATAAAATAATCCCTTAACTCCCTTAATCTGACGTTTTCTGACTCTAAATCTTTTTGTGCCAAAACAGAAGCTAATCCTAAAGAAGCAATGGCAGGTATTGCTTGAGTGCCACTGCGTAAATTATTTTCCTGTCCTCCTCCATACAACAAAGGATTTAATTTTACTCCCCTTTTAATGTATAATGCTCCTGAGCCTTTAATGCTGTAAAATTTATGACCTGATAAAGACAACAAGTCAACTCCTAAGTCTTCCACATCCACAGGGAAGCGCCCCACCATTTGCACAGCGTCCGTATGAAACAAGGCATTGCTATAATTTTTGCTAATTTCCACTAATTTTTTTATAGGTTGAATTGTACCAACTTCACTTTGTCCATAGATAATAGAAATTAAAACAGTATTGTCTTGCAAACTATCTTTTAAGTCTTCAGGATTAACCCTTCCTTCTCGATTCACTGGTAATCTTGTTACTTGCCATCCCTGTTTTTCTAAAAATTGCACGGGGCGCTCGATCGCACTATGTTCTACCACAGAGGTAATGATGTGTTGTGGAGAATCATATTGGGAAGTAATGCCAAAAATTGCCAAATTATCAGATTCCGTACCACCTGAAGTAAAAATAATGGAGTCAGCACAAGAAGCATTAAGTAAATCTGCCACTTGCCATCTTGCCTTTTCTAAAATCATCGCCGAAGACTCTCCCCAAGAGTGTAAACTAGAGGGGTTTCCCCAACCATCTTTTAAAATGGTTGTCACTAATTCGATAACTTCTGGACGAGGAGCAGTGGTTGCACTAGAATCAAGATAGATTGCCATAAAAAATGTGGAATTTTGACATAATAATAGGAGAAGATATTACTCCTCTTTTTACCATTATAAAGTTATCTCGATCGTAAATATATGAAGATAAGTAAGAGATACCAGTGGTATTATCGCTTTTTTAGATATAGATGATCAAAATCACTTTTCAGTTGTAAAAATTTTTCAGCAATATAAAATTTATGTACCTATAACGGTTTTACCCGAAGTTGACTATCTCGTAACGAAAAGGATATTTTGAATATTCACCTTATTTCAAGAGCAACGTCTTTAAATACTATTTCCTCCTCATTTTCTTAACATAAATTAAAATTTGATTGATGACGAGGGATCACTAACTAATGTAGGATAGATTCTAGCAATTATTTGTGATATGGCAAAAGTGTCAATAATCTTTTTCCAGCATTGAAGCTGAAATCAACATTAAGCAGACTTGATGAGTAATCCTAATTCTGTCGTTACCGATTTATTAACAGCCTTCCCTCAATATCGCCCTCAAATGTATTTTAAATCCTCCTTGACGGCGTTATCCCATG
This sequence comes from Geminocystis sp. CENA526, assembly GCF_050753365.1. Lineage (NCBI taxonomy): Bacteria > Bacillati > Cyanobacteriota > Cyanophyceae > Chroococcales > Geminocystaceae > Geminocystis > Geminocystis sp. CENA526. The sequence goes on along the minus strand of NZ_JBLZFY010000004.1, from coordinate 92,208 downwards.
CTATGGAAGATCAAGTTTTGGCAGGAAGTGAGCAACCTTTAATTATCGCTAGTTTTCAAAAAGAAAGGTTTTATCGTCAAGAGGCGCATCGTTACCAAAAAATTGGGCGACTTTCTCGTCATGTTTACGTTTTAGCTGCTCCTGAAACGGATTTTAGTAATGTTTCTGATGTTTATGAAAAAATTGCCTTTACCCCCGATGATGAGTTGACTCAAGAATGGCATTTAGTGGTAATTGCTAATAATTATGCTAATTGTCTCATTTGTCGGGAAAAAACTCACTCCCCAAAAACTCAAGCCTCAGAAATGGCTATGGATAATAGTCGCCGTTTTGAGGGCATTTGGACTTTCGATCGAACCGTAAGTATAAAGTCGGCTGAGATATTACTTAAACGCATTGCCCAATATCGCCCTGAGTTAAAGACTAAAATCTATGAGGCTTTAGACATTTATTGTGGGAATACAGACAATATAAGTATTACGGGAGTTGAGTTTTCCCCTTGTATCAATCCTGATCCTTTTGTGGAAAGATTGGTAACATATTTACAGGCTGGACAATATAAACTGATTAAGGCTAACCGTTTCTTGAGTGTTAAGGAAAAAAAGGAAAGATTACTCAATTCTATTACGGAGGCGATACGTCGATCGCTCAATGCTGATGAAATTTTGCAGATAGCGGTGGATAGATTAGGAGAGGGTTTAAATGTCTGTCGTTGTTTGATTTATCGTTGTCAGGAAACCGACTTAAACGCCGAAATTCAACACGAGTTTTTGAATGGTGAGATTAAGTCTATTAAGGGCAAAACTTGGCCCGTTAAAGCAAATCCTTTGTTTGAGGAAGTGCTTACTTTACGGGAATCTCTTAGTATTGATGATGTTTCGATCGATCCTCGTATTCAAGATAATAAATCATTATTATTGCACTTAGTCAATAGTTGTTCGATCATTTCATGGTTAATTGTGCCAATACTGTATCAGGGGAAACTTTTAGGCATGATGGAATTGCATCATTGCGACTCTGTGCCTGTGACGTGGAAAGCGGAAGATATTGCTTTAGTGGATGCCATTGCCACTCAAGTGGGGGTTGCCTTGATTCAAGCGGAATCTTATGCTAATTTAGAAGACCTTAACGAACAATTGGAGGCTCTCGATCGAACTCGATCGAATTTAGTTGCCATTACGGGGCATGAATTGCGCACTCCCCTTTCAACTATTCAGGTATGTTTAGAAAGTCTGGCAAATGAACCTGATATGTCACCAGAGTTAAGACAGGTGATGTTAAGTACAGCGCTAGAAGATGCGGAGAGAATGCGTAAATTAGTGCAAGATTTTCTCACCTTATCCCAATTGGAAAGCGGTACTGTAGAATGGAATCCTGAGCCTTTATCCCTTCAAGAATGCGTTGATTTATCATTATCCCATATTCGATCGAGACAGGATCAAAGTGCTATTCCTACTATTAATAATTTAGTACCAGATGAAGTGCCTTTCGTGGAAGCCGATGGAGAATGGTTAGTGGAAGTGTTAAGTAAATTGCTCGATAACGCTTGTAAATTTACCGATAATAAAGGGCAAATTACCATCGAAGTGGAAGAAAAAAACGCCCTGCAATTAGTAGTGATTATCTCAGACAATGGTAGAGGTATCGAACCAGAAAGACTAAAACAAGTGTTCGATCGATTTTATCAGGAAGAAGGCGCATTAAGACGATCGGCAGGAGGTACAGGATTAGGGTTAGCTATTTGTCGGCAGATTGTCAAGAATTGGGGGGGAGAAATTTGGGCAGAATCTCAAGGCAAAAATCAAGGAAGTCAATTTTATTTTACTATCCCGAAATTTAATCAAAAATCGACATCCAATAGTAGTAATGTCAAAAAGAATCGCCGTACATCATCTCAACAAAATTTGAGGTAGTTATACTTTTAATCAATCAGTTATGATATGACCAATAATAATATTTGCTCAATAAATCTAAAGGCTATTAAATATTAAAATCAAAAATTGTGATACGCTTTATAGTAATCCTAAATCATTAATAATTTATTCTACTCAAAAGAACTAAAATGACTGTAACTTTAGTAAATCAATTACCCCATATTCGAGCAATAATTGAGTTAGCAAAATCAAAAAATAGTGATTCAGAACAAGTTTTTATTGTCAATAATATTAACTGGCAAGAATATCAAAATTTATTGGAATTTATCGATGATAATAGTGGTGTTTTATTTAAGTATCAGGAAGAAACTTTAGTTATTATGTCACCCAGTCGCAATCATGAAATTTTAAAAGAAAATATGGGTATGTTAATCGAAACCTATTGTTTCATAAAACAGATAAAATTTTATTCTTTAGGTTCAACAACTTTTCGTTCTTCAAATAAATTAAAGGGAATTGAACCCGATAAAAGTTATTGTTTTAATAGTCCTAAAGAATTTCCTGACTTGGCTATAGAAATTATTATCACCAGTGGGGGGATTAATAGTTTACAGATTTATAAAGATTTAAGAGTAAAAGAAGTTTGGTTTTGGGAGAAAAACAAATTAAAAGTTTATGGATTAGAAACACAGGAATATAAAGAAGTAAAAAAAAGCAGTTTACTTCCTGACATAGACTTAGATTTGTTCGCTAATTTAGTTAATAAAAGTGAACCTTTAGAAGCTGTTTTAGAGTTTAGAAAAACATTAGAGGAAAAATAAATAATGGATTCTTGCTTGATAGAAACTTAGAATAAAATCAGAAACTTTAATGAATAATTACCATAATATTGATGAGGGTACGATTAAATTTAACTGTCAATGGATTAAACAATCTTTGTCAATTCCAGTACCTGATGAACTGTTAACATGGCGCGATCGAATGTATAATCTTAAACTCATCGGACATTATCAAGACATAAATATTGGTTATGGTAATATTAGCGTGAAAACTCCTCAAGGGATATTAATTTCAGGTACACAAACGGGCAATATTTACCCGATTCAACCACAGCATTTTACCCTTGTTACGGATTATGACATCGATAAAAATACGATCGAATGTAGGGGATTGATGAAGGCTTCCTCTGAATCTATGACACACATAGCACTTTATGCGTGTGATAGCTCGATCGAGGCAATTATTCATGTTCATAACCTTAAGTTGTGGCAAAATTTATTAAATCAAATCCCTACCACAAAAAAAGAAGTTGCTTACGGCACACCCGATATGGCAAAAGAGATATTTCGTTTATTTCAAGAAACTAATGTCCAACAACAAAAAATCCTTGTGATGGCGGGGCATGAGGAGGGGATAATTGCTTTTGGAAAATCCCTTGAAGAAGCAGGAAACATTCTTTTAACCCACATTCCCCATATTTCTCTACCTTTAAACTTTGTCTTATAACTATACCAAGATTATGTTCGTTGATTTTTTTATTAAGCTAAGACGCATTGATCTTGCATATAATTGAATTAGAAATAAATAAACCATTCTGTTATATAAAACTTATTCATAGTTACCTATGACGTTTACTTTCTGTTTCTACCAGTCAAGTCGGCTTGATACTGTCCACAGACGTTAATTCGGCTGTAACCCAACCTATTTTTTCTATAATTACTTCTTCTGGGGCTTTTTCCAAATTTATGGAAGCATTGAGGTCACGATCAATGGACAACCCACACTCATCACAAATGTATAACCGATCAGACAAAGACAAAGTTTCTTTTTTATGTCCACAATTACTACATTTTTTTGATGAGGGATACCATTGGTCAATTATATCAATACGATTAGCATACCACTGAGCCTTATAAGTTAGTTGACGTTTAAACTCATACATTCCCAAATCAGCAATAGAACTCGCTAACTTGTGATTCGCCATCATTCCTTGCACATTCAGGCTTTCAATCTTAATATGACCATAAGTCTTACATAACTTTGTCGTAGTCTGCTGTAAAAAATCTTGACGTTGACAAGCCACCTTGTAATGTTGTTTCCTAACTTTATTGTAGTATTTCTTAGCATTATTACTAGCCTTAATACCTTTTCTGCGATTCCCTAATTGTTTATGGTAGTCTGCTGTAAAAAATCTTTTATTGTAGTATTTCTTAGCATTATTACCTTGGTTTTCGCTTGTTTAAAAGGACGTGGACTTTCAATTACATTACCATCACTTAGAGTGGCAAAAGTTTTACAACCTAAGTCAATACCTATTGGCTCAATTACTTCATGGATTCTTGGGGGTAATCTATCCGCTGATATAGAGAAACTAACAAACCATTTATCCGCCGATTTACTAATGGTAAAAGTTTGGGAAACACAAGAAAAAGGAATTGCCTCCTTCAATCTAAAAGTACCTAAAGTCGGTATTTTGATAGTTTTTCCTGCCTCTAATAATACTTTTCCATTACTCGATTCCACTCGAAATGATTGTTTATCTTTCTTGCTTTTCAAAACAGGTTGTTCTCCTAAACCTTGAAAGTACCTTGAAAAAGCGGTTTTCAAGTCTCGAAAAGCATTTTGATATACCCTAGAAGAAAGATTATTACACCATGCAAATTCAGGTTGTTTCTTTGTGTAGTTAGTAAAGAGTTTTTTGATGGTATCAATCTTATAGCTAGAACTACCTTTAATTTCTTGATGATCAATCATTCTCATTAAAGACAAACCATAGTTATAGACAAAACGAGAAAACCCAGCGTGCTGTGCCATAAGAGTTTTCTCTTTGTTATTTAATTTTAGTTCTAACTTAAGACTAAACATAATGATTAAACATTACTAACTTAATAAAGTATAGCAATATTTAATGGGATTGTAAAGTATCAGTTGTTAAGATTTCTGGAAGTTTTTTTTGAGTAGCTTCTTAAGCCGTATAAACGACTACGGGTTGAAACTGATCTTCCAATTAATTTAGCAAACTCATGAGGTCTATAAACGAGAACACTTAACTATATAGTAAACTATAATAAAGTTTAATAAGTTTTTCGTTAACAGTCAATTGCTCTTCTGCTTTTAAAAACTTTGACAAACTTAGACATAATCAAAAATCCAATTTATCATTGTTGGGATAAAATAAATCTATGGAGTTTAATTTATTGAACGGGAAATCGGTAGCCGTTTAATTTATTAAATGGCGATATTATCAGGATACACCGATAATTTAATGTTTTTCAATGAGTTCGATCGAGCTTTAATGAATAATGGATAATGATTATGGGGGAAGTTCGATCGAATAATAATTAAAGCATAAATTTTAGATGAGGTGCTTGGTGGGCAATGCCCACCCTACACTTCTTATTCGTGCGTAATTCAAATCTTAATTATCTTCTAAACATTTTCAGCATTCTTTGAGTGACTAAAAATCCCCCTGCGATGTTAATTGTACCGACTAAAATTGCGATCGCACCAAGGATAGTAGTCGGGGAAGTTAACTCTCCCGAAATTTGCAACATTCCCCCGATGATAATAATGCCACTGATAGCATTCGTTACACTCATAAGAGGAGTATGCAAAGCAGGGGTAACATTCCAAATCACCTGCCAACCCACGAAGATAGCTAAAATAAACACTGTAAAGTGAGACAAGAAAGACTCAGGCGCACCAATACCGATACCAATCAGTGCCAAAACTGCTAAAACTGCCCACAATAAACCACTATTACTTTTCTCTTTTTTGCTTTCTGCCGTGACGATTTTTGCCTCTGGTGTCACCGTAGCAGTAGGAGAAGGTTGAGCAATTTTCGGAGGGGGGAAGGTAATATCCCCTTGATAGGTAACTAATGCACCTCTGACTACTTCATCCTCCAGATTAACGGTAAATTTGTCGTTACCCCCCATGTCTTTGAGAAGATGCCATAAGTTTGTGCCGTAAAGTTGACTGGATTGACTTGCCATGCGACTAGGTAAATCCGTTAAACCGATAATCGTCACCCCTTCATATTTATAGACTTCATGGGGTTTTGTAACCTCACAGTTTCCACCTTGTTCTGAGGCTAAGTCCACAATTACCGAACCTTGAGCCATACTACGCACCATTTCTTCTGTTATGAGTTTGGGGGCAGGTTTACCCGGAATTAGGGCAGTAGTGATAATAATATCAACTTCTTTGGCTTGTTCGGCAAAAAGTGCCATTTCCGCTTCGATAAATTCCTTACTCATGGTTTTAGCATAACCGCCTTCTCCTGAGCCGTCTTCGGCAAATTCTAATTCTAAAAATTCACCCCCTAAACTCTCGATTTGCTCTTTTACTACCAGTCTAGTATCAAAAGCCCGTACGATCGCACCTAAACTTTTAGCCGTGCCGATGGCAGCTAAACCTGCAACCCCTGCACCAATAACTAAGACTTTAGCAGGAGGCACTTTTCCAGCGGCGGTAATTTGCCCGGTGAAAAATCTACCAAAGTTATTAGCGGCTTCGATGACAGCACGATAACCTGCAATATTTGCCATACTAGATAAAGCATCTAGTTTTTGAGCTCTACTGATACGAGGCACAGCATCCATGGCGAATACCGTTGCCCCTTTTTCTTTCAATTTAGTCAATAATTCGCCGTTTTGGGCAGGATAAATGAAGCTGATGAGGGTTTTATTACTATCTAATAAGTTTACTTCTTCAGGTTCGGGAGGACGCACTTTTAAGATAATATCCGCTTCCTGCCATAATTGCTCTCTATTATGGACTATTGTACAGCCTACTTCCTCGTAAGCTCGATCGAGGAAACTCGCCTTTTCTCCTGCGTTGGTTTCCACTAAGACGGTGAAACCTAGTTTTTGCAATTTAATTGCGGTGTCAGGGGTGGCGGATACTCGACACTCATTGGGATAAATTTCTCTAGGAATAGCTATTTTTAAAGATGTTGTTTTCTTTGTTTCTTGTTTCTCGTTGGTGAGAGTTGCAGTCATAATTTTTTCAATGGTTCGATCGAAATTTTTTTACTTATACTTGCATGATAGATTGATAATTTGTTTTTGCAAGATAATTTCCACTTTTCTTATGTAATTAGGAAGTTTTCTTAACAATTCTTTACTTTTAGGCAAAGACGCAAAGACGCAAAGAAGTTCGCAAATTTTGATTCTCTTTTCCCTACCGTCATAAATAATGTATTACATTTCAGAAAAACTACATCTTTCTAGTTTACCTAATAATAAAACAATTTGATCGATCGAATTTCTCAGGGTAGGGGAATTAGCAATAGAGTGATTAACAATGATAGAGAAAACTATATCATCATAATGGGCGGTTTTGAGGTATCCCGATAAAGATGCAACCCCTGTTAATGTGCCTGTTTTGCCATATAAATTATCTGCAATATTGGTATTTTGAAAACGATTTTTTAATGTACCATTTTTTCCTGCTACGGAGAGAGAATTATAAAAAATTTCTTTATATTGACTATTATTCATGGCTTTTAAAAGAGTAACTAACGCTGAAGGAGTTATCAGATTATGACGGGATAAACCTGAGCCGTCTCTGATTCTATAATCATCTTTGGAGATACCTAATTCTTGGGCAATTTTCTCTAAAGACTCCCATTCATTTTGTGACTCATCGCCTAAATATTTTAATAAAACTTCGGCATATAAATTGTTACTATCTTGGTTCGTAATTGTAATTAATTCTGCTAAGGTTGGAGAGGAAATTTCTAATAAAAATTGTTGCGGAATATCTAATTTTTGTTTCTGCTCAATAATTTCTTTATTTTCTACTTCTATGGCATAATTATTCAAAGTTTTAACCAAAGATTCTTGAAAATATAAAGTGGGATTTGGGATTGATAATCTCCATGTATTTGTTTCTTTATTAATGGGAAAATCTCCTGTCATTACTAAACTCGATCGAGCAAATAATGGTAAAACACTTATATTAAATTGACTATTTTCATCTCTGGTATAAACCCTATTTTCAATTAACCATTGTTTTCCTGCTAATTCATTTGACCATTGTAAGATAGGCGGTTTATTAATATCTCCATGAACTAGGGTAAAATTTACTGTATTTTGATCTAAAATTAAACTGTTAACAGGCACAGCAAAATAAAAATAAATATCTTCAAACTCCCATGTATAATTAGTACTAGGTTCGGATAAATAACCATCAATCAGGATAAGATTATTAACTTTTTTAATGCCTTCTTCTGCTAATTTTTTAGCAATCATGTCTAGTTGCTTTTGAGAAAAAGTTGGATCTCCTTTCCCTTCAATAATTAAACTATTTATAGTGGTTGATAAAAGTTGATTATCAGTAGATTTTCTTTCTATAGATATGGGGGTATCGATCGTAAAATCAGAGCCTAATTTTTTTAAAACAGAAGCAGTAGTAAGTAGTTTAATATTAGAAGCAGGAATCAAAAATTTATCACTATTTAACTGATATAAAACTTGATTATCTTTCAGGTTTTCAATAACAATACCCCAAGTTTCTTTTTGACGAGAAGGCTCATTTATCAGTAACTCAATTTCTTGACTGAGATTATTAACACAAATTTTTTTATCTTCAACATTAACCGATTGTTGAGCAATAATAGGTAAAGGAAAAAATAAGAAAATATAGCTAAAAATTAAAAATAAATTAGGTTTGATCATCAGATTTTAAAGGGTGAGTAGTAAATAATTCATAATATTTCCCCTTTTATACCATTTTTTGAGATAAAATAATCTAAAATTTATCCATAACAATAACATTTAATTTACATAAATATATTATTTTTTATGACTAATAATCTCATCAATGCTCAAAGTTTATACCTAAAAAAACACGCTTATAACCCTATTAATTGGTGGTATTGGTGTGAAGAAGCCTTAAACCTTGCTAAGTCTCAAAATAAGCCCATTTTTCTCTCCATAGGCTATTCCAGTTGTCATTGGTGTACGGTGATGGAAGGGGAGGCTTTTTCGGATACTTCGATCGCAGACTACCTTAATGAACATTTTGTAGCAATCAAAGTCGATCGAGAGGAGCGTCCGGATATTGATAGTATATACATGACGGCTTTGCAAATGATGACAGGGCAAGGCGGATGGCCATTAAATATCTTCCTGACTCCCGATGAATTAATACCTTTTTACGGTGGTACATACTTCCCCGTTGAACCTCGTTATGGAAGACCGGGGTTTTTACAAATACTTCAAGCCATTAACGATTTTTACTATCAACAAAAAGACAAACTCACAGCATTAACTGAGGAAATTGTCAAGAACTTACAAGATAATTCTCAAGTAAATTTTTCTGGTAATAGTCCTTTAAATGGAGAATTGTTGACTCAGGGTATAGCTAATAATAGCAGAGTGATCGATCGAAATGATTATGGTTCACCTCGTTTTCCCATGATGCCATACACTAACTTGATTTTACAGGCATCGGTGAACAATGAACACTATCAAAAATTAGTCAAAAAAAGAGCAACGGATTTAGTCAATGGGGGTATTTATGATCATGTCGGCGGTGGTTTCCATCGCTATACAGTTGACGCTACATGGACAGTTCCGCACTTTGAAAAAATGCTCTATGATAATGGTTTAATCATGGAATTTTTGGCAAATTTATGGAGTAGCGGTGTCGAAAATCCAGACATTAAAATTGCTTGTGATGGTACATTAAATTGGTTAAAACGAGAAATGACAGCCGAAGAAGGCTATTTTTATGCTTCTCAAGACGCTGATAATTTTGCTAGTATTAACGATTTTGAACCCGAAGAAGGGGATTTTTATGTATGGCATTATCAAGAATTAACAGAGATTTTATCCCAAGATGAATTAAGTCTTTTTGAAGATACTTTTACTATTAGTCAAAATGGTAATTTTGAGGGGAAAAATGTTTTACAAAAACAGGAATTTATGCCCATTAATGAAGATGTAAAAAATATCTTAGAAAAACTGTTTGTTATTCGTTATGGTGAAAGTTCATCTACTTTAACTAAATTTACTCCTGCTAAAAATAATGAAGAAGCTAAAAGTTTGCCTTGGCGTGGACGTATTCCTCCCGTGACGGATACAAAAATGATTGTGGCATGGAATAGTTTAATGATTTCGGGATTAGCTAGGGCTTATGGTGTTTTTAGAGATAAAAATTATTTAGAATTAGCGGAAAAAGCGACTAATTTTATTCTTAATCATCAATGGCAAAATAATCGACTTTATCGCTTAAATTATGATGGAAAAGTCAGTATTTTTGCTCAAGCAGAAGACTATAGTTTATTCATTAAAGCCTTATTAGATTTAGCTCAAAATTGTGAAGATAATGGTAACTATTATTTAACAAAAGCGATCGAAGTTCAACAGGAATTTGATCATTATTGTCAAGATAAAAACAACGGGGGTTATTATAATAATAGTGATGATCAAGCTCAAGATTTGTTGATTAAAGAAAAAAGTTATATCGACAATGCCACTCCAAGTGCTAACGGCATTTCGATCGCTAATTTAATGAGATTAGGGTTATTTACCGATAATATGGAGTATTTTGAAAAAGCCGAAAAAACCTTACAATTATTCAGTGAAATAATGACAAAATCTCCCACCAGTTGCCCTAGTATTTTCATCGGTTTAAATTGGTATCTTCAAGGCAAAAGTGTTAAAACCACTGCTGAGATTAAGCAAAAACTGAATCAAACATATTATCCCACTGCATTATATCGACTTACTCAAGATTTACCTGATGATAAAGTTGCGATCGTGTGTCAGGGATTATCTTGTCTTGAACCTGCGATGAATTTTGATGAAATATTAACACAATTAACTATTAGTAATTAGGAAAAATATTAAGTAATAATTAATAAGTAATAGATGAAATGCAAACTGTCAATTTATAAGTTATAATAAAAAGATTAAATTACAGCAGACTGTTATGGAAGGAAATCAAGAAGTAAAACTTCAACTTAATAACGTTTTAAAGTTGAAATTAACGGCTATTAACCAGTTTTTTCTTCATGCAAGAATGAGCAAAAGTTGGGGCTTAAATAAACTTAATGAATACGAATATCGTTACTCTATTAAGTTAATGAAACAAGCGGATAAAATAATTGAGCGTGTTTTTTTCCTTGAAGGTTTACCGAATTTGCAAAGTTTAGGAAAGTTACTTATTGGTGAAAATGTTCCCGAAATTATTGCCAATGATTTAACAATTACCATGGAAATTGCCGACACTATTCGCAATTCTATTAACTTCTGTGAATCTGTACAAGACTATGTTAGTCGAGATTTATTAACGGAATTATTAGAAGAAACAGAGGAAGAAATTGACTGGTTAGAATCTCAACAATGGTTGATGTCTAATTCAGGTTTAGAAAATTATTTACAATCTATGATTTAAGGAGTTTTTCATGAAAGGAAATAAAAAGGTTATTAAACAGTTACAAAAACTTTTGCGTGGAGAATTAGCCGCCAGAGATCAATATTTTACGCACTCTCGTATGTATCAAGACTGGGGTTTAAATAAACTGTTCGATCGAATTGATCATGAAATGCAGGATGAGACTAACCACGCTGATATGTTAATTAAGCGTATGTTGTTTTTAGAGACAACCCCCGATTTATCCGAACAAGATGCCTTAAATATTGGTTCAACTGTACCAGAAATGTTAAAAAGCGACCTGGATTTAGAGTATAAAGTAGTAGCCGACTTAAAAGAAGCCATAGCCGTTTGTGAAGAAGAACAAGATTACCAAACCAGAGATATACTAATGGTTATCTTAGCTGATACAGAAGAAGATCATGCTTACTGGTTAGAGAAACAATTAGGTTTAATTGATAAAATTGGTTTGCAAAACTATTTACAATCACAAATGTAGTTTGAGTCATTGGCTTACCCCGTCTAAGAATTATATCAAGTCCGCTTAATTAGTTATAAATAAATTTTGTGAGCATTTTGTTGGATTACGCTGTCGCTAATCCAACCTACAAAGTAATTAGGGGTTGCTGAATAACTCAGAAAACTATTAAAATCAATGGTTTAGGCACACTATATTTACCTAAAAGTGCGTGGGTAACGATTTAGGGAAGCCAATTTTCATCGAGGATTTGTTCAAGGGATGCGATCGAATTTTCGGGGAAGGTATTAAGAGGAAGTTGAGAATGTTTACTAGCTATTTTTCTTCCATCTTCATAGCATAAATCAAATTGATCTCGAAGATGATTTTTGAGACTAGGACTATCTATTAATAATCTATTAATTTGTTTGCGAAAATTAAAAATTTCTCTTTCCCAATGTCCTCTATTTCTCTCTCTTTCAAAATCCCAATAGTTTAATATCAACAAATGTTCAATTAATCTCATTAACAAACTTTCGAGTTTTCTTTTATCCCTTCTACTCAAGTCTAATACTTCCTCAATTAAATTTTCCCAATCAACGGAATTAAAATCACGATTTTCTAGTTTTTTTATGGTTTCTAATATCCAAAGATTATAGTCAGCATCGTATAAATTTGTTTGGTTTTTGATTAATTGGGCTACCATTACTACTATCTCCGATTATTTTTTTACCTTATTATAAATTATTTTCATCGAGTTTTTGAGAATGCAGAGATTCGATCGGGTTTTGTGTAATGGGGAGTGTGATGAGACTTTAGAAATGGGATGATGCGATCGAGTTTTAGGGAATAGGAAGGTTCGATCGAGTGAAGTTAACCTAAAATTTCTCTTAAAGTCTTAACGATCAATACCTTCGCCAAGAGGAAGTTACCGAACGATTCAACGGTTTTGTCATATGAGATTGACACAGATGAGGAGTCAATCCCTTTAGTTGCATAACCCTCTGAACGCTTATGTTATATCAAGATTTAGTAAACCTCATTAGTGCGATCGAACCCTCTCATTCTCGAAACCTGATCGCACCGAACCTAATCTATGAAAATAATTTATAATAAGATAACAAAATAATCGAAAGTAGTCGTAATGGTAGCTCAATTAATCAAAAACCAAACAAATTTATACGATACTGACTATAATCTCTGGGTATTAGAAACGGTTAAACAATTACAAAATAGAGATTTAGATTCCCTTGATTGGGAAAATTTGATTGAGGAGGTTTTAGATTTGAGTGAACGCAAAAGAAGAAAAATTACAAGTTTATTAATGAAATTGATTGAACACTTGTTAATTCTACAATATTGGGAATGTGAAAAAGAAAGAAATCGAGGTCATTGGGAAAGAGAAATATTAAATTTTAGACTGCAAATCATAGAAGAATTAGAAGATAGTCCTAGTTTAAATAACTACTTAAACAGTAAATTTCCTGACTGTTATCAAAAAGGTCGTAAGTTAGCATCTAAACATTCTCAACTTTCCCTTAATACCTTCCCTCAAAAGTCGATCGCATCCTTAGAACAAATCCTTGATGAAAACTGGCTTCCCTAATTGCTACCCCTCATTCTCGAAACCTGATCGTACCGAACCGCACCCAAATAATTTATAATAAGCTAACAAAATAATTGGAGGTAGTGGTAATGGTAGCCCAATTAGTTAAAAAGCAAACCAATCTATACGATACTGACTATAATCTCTGGATATTAGAAACCGTCAAAAAGTTAGAAAATAGAGATTTAGATTCCCTTGACTGGGAAAATTTAATTGAAGAGGTATTAGGTTTGAGTCGAAGTGATAAAAGAAAATTGGAAAGTTTATTAATGAGACTAATAGAACATCTCTTAAAACTGGGATATTGGGAAACAGAAAAAGAAAGAAATAGAGGTCATTGGGAAGGGGAAATCCGTAATTTTCGCAAACAAATAAAAAAAGAATTAAAAGTAAGCCCAAGTCTTAAACGCTATTTACATGAGATATTTGAAGAATCCTATCAAGATAGTCGAGAAATTGTCTGTGATAAATCTCAACTCCCTATGAGTATCTTCCCCGAAAAACCGATCGCACCCCTTGAACAAATTCTCGATGAAAACTGGCTTCCTTCCAAGTGACATAACTTCAAAATATAGCCATCGCTTGTGGCATCAATTTAACTCGCTTGGTGACATGGCTTGAGAGCATACCGAAAGAATCTACGAGAACTTCTAGTTTTGCTTTTATTCAATGAAAGGTTTGTTATATAAGGGTTTAATTGATTTTAGATTTCTGATACATAATTAGTCGATTTTGTCAAATTTTCTGTAACAAAATGTTTCGCCAACAGGAGCATAAATTGACAAGGCTTATAGCTTAAATCTGCTAAAGCAATTATTGAACGATAAATGGATCATTATTTTTATGGATAACTCTAAAGAATCTTAACCTTCACCAATAATTTTAAATTAATCCGATTAGGTTCGATCGAAAACAGTCAACATGGTCAATAATAAATGGTGAATAATGATCAATTCTTGATGATTAATGTTAGTTTAAATTATTTCTGATTTATTATATTAAGAACAACAAAGGAGATTAAAAATTGATATGCCTAACAATTCACCTGTCCAATTACAAGTAAACGATAATTCTTCCGTTAATGAAAAACCGCCTCAAATTGAGGAAATGGCGGTAGATATGATTGAAGAAATAGAAAGATTAGAAGATTTTATACTCAATAGTACTCGTATTCCTTTTTTGGGTAAAACCCTGATTGATGAAGATACATTGATTAAACAATTAGACTTAATTAGAATCAACATACCCGATTCTTTAGAACAGGCTACTCAAATTTTACAACAAAGACAACAAATATTAAGCGAAGCGCAAAACTACGCTCAAAAAGTGGTAGAAAATGCCCAAAGAAAAGCCGCACAATTGTTAGATGATTCTCGTATTGTCCAATTAGCTGAAAGTCAAGCCACTCAAATTAGACGACAAGTACAACAAGACTGCGAAAACTTAAAACATAAAACCATCAGCGAAGTTGAGCAAATTAGACAAAGAATCCAACAGGAAGTCATCAAAACTAGACAAAATGCCATTATGGAAGCTGAAGATATACAAAATGAAGCGGATATGTATGCTGATTCTGTCTTGTGTAAACTGGAAAAAGACCTTAGTGATATGTTGCGAGTTGTAACCAATGGTCGTCAACAAGTTCAAGTAAATAGACAACCCGTTGTTACCCCTCCACCCCGTCAGCAGGATATGACTATTGTGAAAAAAGCCTCTTAAAAATGAGGAATGAGGAATTAGGAATGAAGAATTAGAAAATTAATTATGAGAAATAATATCAATATTGTTTGAAAAAATTAACTCACTTTAGTAGAGTTATGCTGTTAGCAGTGACATTTATTTTATTGCGACTTATAAGATATTACCATTAGTTATTTTCTAGGTGCAAATAGTTGATGTTGTCAAGTTGTAACAAAGCATTAGCTCTAGTTTTTAGAGAATATGTTAAAAAAAACAGTATGATTACAATTATCTCTGTAACCTTAAATTGAATGAAATTACCTAACTTTCAAAAAGCAATTATTCCTGAATCTAAACTATCAGGATATTGTTTAAATTTAGAACATAAAGATGGTAAACATAAAGCCCGTGTATTTCGTGCCGCTTTAGGATTGACGGAGGCAAATTCAGATGAATTAAAAAATGCACTTATTCAATCTTTAATTAATTGTGAAGCAGAATTTCAAAAAACAACAGCCAATGGTGATTTATATATTATTATTTTTCCGATGACTAGAAATAATAAAACTGAAAATATTAAAAGTGTTTGGATTATTAGAAATGGCGAAGATTTTCCTCATTTAGTAACTTGTTATATTGATGAATAAAATTTATGTTATAATTAATTATTGTTTAGAAAATTAGGATATTAACTAATGAATAATACCATTAACGAAATTGATATTGTTGCTTTAAATCAAGATTTACCAGAAGTAGGGTTAAATAAAGGAGAATCAGGAACAGTAGTAGATATTTCTGAATCAGGAGTATTTTTAGTAGAATTTTCTAATGAAAATGGCGAAGCGTTAGCCCTAGAATCTCTAACAAGAGAACAGATAGATTTAGTAATTTGTTATAACGAAAAAAAAGATAAAATAATGGCTTAATTTTTGAGATAATTATTATTTATTTTTTATCTTAAAATGATAATTAATTAAACCTTCAGGTTGCCAATAATTAAATAATTATGCTCCTGTTTTGGGTGGTTTATTTAAAGTTTTTTTAATAACAGTAATCAAAATATAATATATATTCAGATTAAAGATAAATTTATCTTTTCTGCGTCTTCAATACCTTCACCGAAAAAAGACTATAAAAAGCCTTTCTCATCTTTATTATTTTTTATACCACACTCAGATTTATGACGGTTTTAATTGCAGAATTTGATTTATTCCACAAAATAGGAGGAGGACAAACTTTTTATCGCCGTCTGATTGAAACAAATCCACACATAAATTTTTCTTATTTAATTATTGAAGAAAATGTTAAGATCGATCGACCTAAAAATGTTCAAGTTGTACCTTATAAACAACAATATTTGAAGTCAGATTTAAAGGGTTTATCAACTAATTTACCCTTAGAAAAAATCGATCGATCTTTTTTAATTGCTAGTAATATTGCTTATTCTGTTAAGGGCTTAAGTTTTGATATTATTGATTATCCTGATTATGAACAATACGGCATTTTTTTACAATCTGCATTAACTTTTCATCAAGTAAAATTTAACAAAATAGTTATTTCTTTACATGGTATTGTTTCGCAAACTTTACGCCATGATTGGGTGATAAATCAGGAATATATTAATAACTTAGAATTTGTTGAAAATTTACAATATGATATAGCAGATATTCGTTACGGTATTAGTTATAACTATTTAGAATGGTGGCAGAAAAAAAGTATTTTTCCTAATTATTATTTACATCCTTTATCTTTCTTAAATTTCACTTCAAATCCTGATTATATTCGATCGAACTCAAAACCTAGTTTAAACTTTATAGGTAGAAAAGACAAAGGAAAAGGAGTCGATATTTTTATTAATTTAGTCAGTATTTTACCAGACAATCTTTATGATCAAGCTAAGATAATTGGTGGAAATCCAGACACTTTAGACGGCAAAACAGGAGAATATTATCTACAACAAATATTAGCTTTAAGGTTAAGTTCGATCGAACTATTACCTGCCGTTACTTCTCAGGAATTACAAGAAAAATTTGCCCTTAATTCCATCACAATTTTACCCTCTCGATTTGATACCTTAAATTTAGTTGCCTTAGAGTCTTTATTAGCAGGTTGCCCGACAATTATCAGTGAAAAAGCAGGAGTTTGTCGCTTTTTAGAAGATAACTTTCCAGAGATACCTTTTATTAAATTAGATATAGATAACTTTTATAGTTGTTTGCCTGAAATTTTTGAACTTTTAAATAATTATCAAGAATATAGATTAAATTTAATCGACAAAATTAAGTCATTTTCCTATCAAGTTAAAGATACAGAATTGACAATAGAAAATATTTATAATCAAAAGAGTGATTATCAAGAAGAAACTAGAGAAAAAATCCAGCAATGGTATGAAGAATTAATCAACTATTGTCAGAAAAAACAGTATTGGGGAAAATCCCAACTTATTGATATTACTAAAAAAATAGTTACTCCTATAAATAATCAAAGCAAATATCAATTAAACCAGATAAAAACTAAACTAACAGAAAAAAAAGACTTAGTTACTAACCAATTAATTAAAAGTGTTTTGTTCTCTCAAGCATGGGATAAAGTTATCAATCTTGAGGAAAATTCTAGTCAAGATATTGACGATAAAATTGAGCAGTTAAAAAACTTAAGTCACCCCTTAAAATTGTCTAGTATTGAAAAGGTTAATAAATTAAAAACAGGTTATTTTGTAAATCGTGTCAAAATTTGGTTAGAAATTGCAAGGTTAGAAACAATTAGGGGTAATCATTTATTATCTGCGACTTATCATCTCAGAATTATTCGCCTTCTAAATCAGGATAAATTTAAACAACTGGAAACCATCACAAATACTTTAGTTAATTATAATTTTAGTCAAGAGGCTTCTTTATTAAATCTACTTTATGCACCTTCGGACAATTCTGCTCAATTAACTTATGATTATCTGTTAAATAATTATCAACATTTACTTAATTATCAGGAAAAACCCTACGAATTTATTGAAGATTATCGTCAGAAAAAAAATTATCGAGTTTCGGTGATCGTTTCGTTGTACAATGCAGAAAGTAAACTGGGGCGTTTCTTGTCAATTTTGACACAACAACCAATTTTCCACAAACAAGAAGCTGAAATTATCTTAATCGATAGTGGTTCACCTCAACAGGAATACCAAGTTTTTCAACAACTTTTACCCTCCCTTAATATTCCCATTGTGTATGCTAGAAGCGAAGCAAGGGAAACTATCCAAAGCGCTTGGAATCGTGGCATTTTGTTATCCCAATCTCCCTATATAACTTTTCTTGGGGTGGATGAAATAATCACGATCGATGCTTTAGATATTTTAGCAGATAAGCTCGATCGAAATCCAGACTTAGACTGGGTTATTGGACATAGTATAGTAACAGAAGTTGACGATAAGGGAAATTGGGTTAAGGATTTAATGGCGTATCATCGTCATAACTTTGAGCAAAATTTAGTCTATCTTGACACCTGCTATTTAACTTATGTTGGAGGATTATATCGCCGTGATTTGCATGGGCGTTTTGGTTTCTATGATGAGACATTTCGAGGCGCTGGAGATACGGAATTTAAAAACAGAGTTTTACCTCATATCAAATGTGCATTAGTCGATAATCTCTTAGGGATTTTCTTAAATTATCCAGACGATCGAACTACGCAAAGCCCACTTGCTGAAATCGAAGATATAAAAGCATGGTATCTTTATCGCAGTTTAGGGGGAATAAAATACGCTTTTCAGAAACAAAATATTGAAGAAGTAGAAAAATTATTATTACATTGCTTCAACTATCGCAAAACCTTTTTAGAAAAAAATAGTACTGATTTAGGGTTAGCTTATAATCTAATTTTGTGGTTAGAAGAAAATGCACGCAAATCCCCTTATTTACAATTTAGTAAAGGCATTAAAAAAATTCTTGAAAGTTATCAAAACTTAGAGTATATTCACAACAATAATTCTTTATTATGGCAACTGTGGCAAACAAAAACAATAACTGAAAATATTGCTTATCACCATCAAAATATCGCTCAAAATTTAAGGATAAATAACTTTAGTATTGACTATCAAATTTTCAATGATAATCGCTATCAACAACATTTTTTATTATGGTAAATATGGGCTATTCTAAAGTAGAAGAACCAAAATATTTACCTTAATTCTTACTTCTTACTTCTTACTTCTTAATTCTTACTTCTTAATTCTTAATTCTTAATTCTTACTTCTTACTTCTTACTTCTTACTTCTTACTTCTTACTTCTTACTTCTTACTTCTTACTTCTTACTTCTTAATTCTTAATTCCCGATTACTTTTTAAGCACAAAGTTTGATTAATTGTGCCATTACTTCCCTAGCTGAATCTAAATTCAAGGGTTTATTAAAGTTAGTAATAAGTTGCCTTCCGACAACATTCATTCCTAAATATGATAGCTGAGTCCTAATCGCCAACAATACATATTGTCCTCCGCTACCACTATGGGTGGCAATAACCGCAGGTTTGCCGTTAAAGCATTCTCGCCAATCTTTACTGCTAACGCTTAACCATGCGATCGAATTATTTAAAGTGGGGGGCATACTACCATTGTATTCGGGAGCAACAAAAACCATACCGTCACTATCTTTTAAGATAGCGGATAATTCTAGGACTTTTTCGGGAATACCATCTTCAGCTTGAACTTTAGGGGTATAAAGGGGTAAAATTTCTTCTACGAGGTTAATAATTTGGGTTTTTTGCCCCATTTCTAAGGCAATGGTATTTAATTCTTTTGCTAAAGCTAAATTGTTGTTATTACTAGCTACAATAATGGCAATGTTCATAATTAAGTTTTTTTGAATAATGGGTAATGGAAATAAGAGACAGGTAGAAGAGAGAGGGGGAAGAGGGGGAAGACTAGAAGAATAATGCTACTTTTGTCTCTTGCCTTTTACCTTTGCCCACCTTCATCAATAATTTATCATACTCAAAGTCTAAGAACCAACTTTTCTTTTTAAAACTGAAAATAAGACATCAAATGATAGGCTAAATCTGTGTCTAAATTTAGTCTTTTTTGTACGTCTCCAATATGTTTATATTTTCCGTTACTGGCTCGATCGAGCAGAAGTTTTTTTGCTATATTTTCGTCTAAATTGGGAATAGTTTTTAATTGTTCTAAACTAGCATTATTGGGATTGATTTTAGCAGGAGAATGAAAGCTATCTTGGGCATAATAAGCAAAATAAAGTATTGATTCCCAACATTGAATTTTTAACACAGAAATCCCCAAGGCGGAGGCTAAATCTTCTAAACAGAGAAAATGTATGCCAGAATTGGTAATTTCCACTAAATTTCGGGCTTGAATAATGGATATACCCGGTAGTCTTAACCAGTCGTCAACGGAGGCACGATTAGCGTCAATTTTGATGCCTAATTCCGACGCAATTTTTATCTCTGTTTCCGATTGAAAACGATAATAGGGATTACTTTGTATTTTTTTGATAATCGATCGATGCAGAAAATTCATAATTTTGTTTCTGTTGCAAATTATTACGAAATCATGCAAAAGTTACCATCTTAAGGCACATTAATATTAATTTAAAATCAATTCTACCAATTTATCGCTATTAGAGGAGTCTTTTAAATCATGTCTATTTCTGAAACCCAAGTTTTTGTAGCTTTAATTATTGCTCTTATCCCCGGTATTTTAGCATTTCGTTTAGCTACTGAACTTTATAAATAATAAGACTTATTTAGGTTTTATACACTAACGACTGAAAATGTCATGTCATTCCGAGCGATAGCGAAGGAATCTCAAGTTATCCATTTTTGTTACAGATGTGTAAATCCTATTATTAATCATTGTCTAGTCTTCAATTATTATTAATGGTGGGCATTGCCCACTCTACTTGATTTTGAACAGCATAATTGTCATTATTGGTAATTCTAGTTCGGGTAAGTCCAGTTTAGCCTTAAGGTTAACACAAAAATTCCATTTAGCTCATCTCGATCTCGATACTTTAGCATGGGAAAATCAAGCTACTCCTATGCGTCGCCGTTTGTTTAATAGTATCCAAGATATTACGAATTTTATCGAATCATATAATAACTGCATTATTGAAGGTTGTTATGGAGATTTAATCACAGAAATTTTACCTTATATTTATCTGTTAATCTTCCTTAATCCTGATGTAAATACTTGTTTAAATAATGCTAAAAATAGGCTTTGGGAAAGTCACAAATATGATTCTTTAGAAGAACAAAATTCTAATTTACCATTGCTAGAGCAGTGGATTAAGGATTATTATATTCGTCAGGATGAGTTATCTTATTATTATCATCAGCAATTATTTAATTCTTTCTCTGGAAATAAGCTACAATTCGATCGAAATTGGGATGATAATTTATTAACAATAATTAGTAATTTTCTCGATCGAAATCATTAAAATAAAATAAGAACATTTACAGAATAAAAATCTTAAGATTTTATGACAGATACCAATAAAACAAACACTTCAGATAATGCCGATAAAGTAGATAACACAGAAACTAGACTGACAGAATTAGAAAATCAGGTATTGACATTAACTAATTTAGTTAATCAACTTCAAGGGCAAATTATTCTCTTACCCGATGTGGTTAGATATAGTCGGCTACAACAATTTTTGGAAAAAGGGGATTTTCGATCGGCTGACGAAGAAACCACTAAAATAATGTTAGAAGTAGCAGGAGAAAAAAGAGATACTTTAACACCTGATGATGTAGCAAAATATCCTTGTAACTCTTTGCGTGTAATTGATCAACTGTGGCAAAGATATAGTCAAGGAAAATTTGGTTTTAGTATGCAGTTGAAAGCCTATTACGAAGCAGGAGGAAGTATTGATACCATTAGAACACAAGATGTTAAGATTTTAGGAAAATTTGCCGATTCTATAGGATGGTTAAACGACAATCAAGAAACGAAATTCAATGATTATGACAATTGGGATTTTAGCTTATCCTCCCCCGAAGGATGTTTTCCAGCCCATTGGTGGAAATCCCCTTATGGTTTAAAGATGGTGACATTTTTCTTTTCTCGTTTAATTGCCTGTGAGTTAATTGATTAGGGGGTATCAGATATTAGGTTAAATTTAAGCTGTTAATTTAACCTAACACCTGCTACCTGATACCTGACACCTTTTTTTAGACATAATTTATCATACTCAAAGTAGAAGAACCAAAAATACTTATGACTATTACACTCAATCTGTCTCCAGAAATAGAGATACAACTAATTCAAAAGGCAACAAAAGAAGGTAAAGACATTTCAGAAATAGCCAGTGAAATTATTAGTCATGCCATAGAATTAGAATTACAAGACTATCAAGAAACTATTAAAGGTATTACTCAAGGATTAGAAGATTTTGAAAAAGGTAATTTTTCTTCTTTTGAAGATTTTACTAATGAGCAACGTCGCAAATATAATTTATCTTAGTAGTGATGGAATATAAAATAGACATTTCGAGTTTAGCGCAAAGTGAAGCAGATAAAGCATTTTTATTTATGCTAAAAGTTTCTTCCCCCGAAAATGCTCGTTACTGGTATGAAGGTTTATTAAAAGCTATATTTTCTTTATCTACAATGCCAAAAAGATGTGTTTTAGCAAGAGAAAATGATTATTTTTCTCAAGAAATTAGACAACTTATTTATGGAAAAGGGAAGAATTGCTATCGCATTTTATTTACAATTTTAGAAGATGATAAATCTCCTACTGTTCGGATTTTACATATTAGGCACGTCTCACAAATAACATTAGGTGAAATAAACTAATTCAAGAGTTTTTTGAGGTATTTTGCGAGGTAAGATTTTTTAGATTTAGCTATTTTTTCAGGTGTGCCAACGGCGACAATTTCTCCTCCTTTATTTCCGCCTTCTAAACCTAAATCGATAATCCAATCGGCACATTTTATCACATCTAAATTATGCTCGATAACCACGATCGAATTGCCTTTATCTGCCAATTTTTGTAAAACATTTAATAAGTGATGCACGTCATAAAAAGATAATCCTGTAGTTGGTTCGTCAATCAAGTATATGGTTTTCCCCGTAGCACGGCGAGACAACTCCGTAGCCAGTTTCACCCGTTGCGCCTCTCCCCCTGATAAAGTGGGCGCAGACTGCCCCAACTTAATATAAGTTAAACCAACATCGAGAAGGGTTTGGAGGCGATTTACCGCACGGGGGATATTTTCAAACACTTGCAAGGCTTCTTCTACCGTCATGTTTAAGACATCGGCGATCGAATATCCCTTATACTTAACTTGGAGAGTTTCCCTGTTATACCTTGCACCCTTACAAATATCACATTGTACATAGACATCAGGTAAGAAATTCATAGAAATTACGTTGACACCTTGACCGCTACAGGCTTCACATCTTCCTCCCTTGACGTTAAAAGAGAATCTCCCTGCTTTGTAGCCTCTGGCTTTGGCTTCGATGGTTTCTGTGAATAACTCCCGAATCACGTCAAAAACTCCCGTATAAGTGGCAGGATTCGATCGAGGAGTGCGCCCGATGGGGGATTGATCGATTACAATAACTTTATCTACCGCTTCTATGCCTTCCAATGCGTCTAAATCTTTGGGGAAGGGTACATTACGGCTAAGATGATGTTGGAGAGAAGGATATAATAACTCGTTAACGAGGGTGGATTTACCGCTACCAGATACCCCCGTGACACAGACAAATTTGCCGAGAGGTATCTCTACATCAAGATTTTGTAAGTTGTTGCGGTGACAGTTTTTGAGGGTTAAAAATTTGCCGTTGCCTTCCCTTCTGGTTTGCGGTATCTCGATTTTACGTCTTCCTGATAGATAAGCGCCCGTAAGAGATTTTTCGTTATTGAGGAGAGTTTGCAAGTCACCCTGACAAACAATTTCGCCACCGTGTACCCCTGCTTTTACCCCAATATCCACAATATGATCAGCAAACTTGATCGTATCCTCATCATGTTCTACAATAATTAAAGTATTGTCGAGTTCTCGTAATTTTTTTAAGGTTTCTAAAAGTCGATCGTTATCTCGTTGATGTAAACCAATACTAGGCTCATCTAAAACATACAACACTCCTGTTAAACCTGAACCTATTTGAGTAGCTAGTCTAATCCTTTGGGCTTCTCCTCCCGATAGTGTCATAGCGGTTCGATCGAGGGTAAGATAGTCTAAGCCTACATTGAGCAAAAATTGTAATCGATCGTTAATTTCTCGTAAAGCCAATTCGCCGATTTGGGCTTGTTTAGGCGTTAATTGAATATTCTGGATGCGGTTAACACATTCACCGATAGAGACGCTAGTTAAATCATAGATGGAATATTGCCCCAACTTTACGGCTAAGGCTTCGGGTTTCAGACGTTTACCGTGACAAACTTCACAGACTTGATACTCTAAATATTGCTCTAATTTTTGCTTGATAATATCAGAATTACTCTCTTGATAGGTTTTATCTAACATGGGAATAACACCACGATAATAACCGTATTGAATATTTTGAATTTCCTTATCGCCATATAAGATAATGTGTTGTTGTTGAGGGGTAAGACTCTCCCAAGAATCAGTAAGTTTAAATTTATACTCCTTGCTGACGTATTCAAGGAGAGAAAGATAATAGGGGTTGTCTTTTTCCGCCCAAGGAGCGATGGCACTAATAACAGGGGCATGGGGATCGGGTATGATTAAATGGGGAGAAAACTGCCTTAAACTACCCAACCCGTGACAAGACTCACAAGCGCCATAGGGAGAGTTAAAGGAGAAAAGACGGGGGGATAATTCTTCCATCACCGCTCCATGAGTAGGACAAGCGAATTTCTCAGAGAATACGAGATCCCCCCTCCCCCCCTTAGTAAGGGGGGTATCAACTCCTTCCCCCTTGTTTAAGGGGAACTGAGGGGGATCTTTTTCCTCTATAATCTCTACAATGGCGATACCATCAGCAATTTTCAGACAAGTAGAGAGGGAATCAGCTAACCTTTCTTGAAGATTTGGTTTAACGATGAGTCGATCGACCAAAACACTGATATTATGATGTTGTTGAGGTTTAAGTTCGATATTATCGGCTAATTCTCGAATTTCCTCATTAATTTTAACTCTGACGAAGCCTTGAGAGCGTAAACTAGATAATAATTGATGATGATTGCCTTTCTTTCCTCTGACAACGGGCGCTAATAAATGTATCTTGGTTTTTTCGGGTAAAGATAAAATTCGATCGATCATCTCATCGATCGTCTGAGGGGTGATAGAATGATCACAGTGTGGACAATGGGGATTTCCTGCTCTACCATAGAGTAATCGTAAATAATCGTAAATTTCAGTAACAGTACCTACCGTCGATCGAGGATTATGGGAAGTGGACTTTTGATCGATCGAAATAGCAGGGGATAAACCTTCTATACTATCAACATCAGGCTTATCTAATTGTCCTAAAAATTGTCTTGCGTAGGCACTCAATGATTCAACATAACGCCTTTGCCCTTCAGCGAAAATAGTATCAAAAGCGAGGGAGGATTTACCACTACCCGAAACCCCTGTAAAGACAATTAATTTATTGCGGGGTAAGTCTAAATCGATATTTTTTAAGTTATGTTGCCTAGCGCCACGAATACGAATCATTGTTAAAATTATAATTAAAGGTAAGAAAAATTTAGAAAGTTGATGGTGTTTTATTGATTAATAATTAACTTTACTCTGCATATTTGATTATTAATTCATCTTCTAAATTAAATAATGATAAAGCATATCTTATTTTATCAAATTTTCCATTACTATCGATATTAGCTTCAATATAAAAATTATTACTGATGGAAGTTGCTTGTCTCAATAAATGCTTATGTTTTTCGTCTTTTAACATAATTTTTTCTCCTAATTCCGTATTAAAAAAGATTTCTGGTTTGAGGTTAAATAGTCTTGTAAAAATTTCTTTATAAAGTTTAGCTATTTCTTTTACTTCTATTTTTTGATCACAAAATATAGCATACTCTAGTTTTTTTCCTTTTGGTTCATCGGCATCAAAAATATTAATTTCTTCCCCTTCATCTTCCCTAAGATTAATAACAGGATAACTCCAAATTTTTAAGAATCTTTTTGCTAACCACTGAAAACGCTTTTCTATTTCGTTTTTATCCCATTTATCTAAGTCAGCGAGATATTTATTCAGGCTAAAACTACTTTTTTTATAGCCAAATTCTGGTAAATCTCTTTTCTCTAAAAAAGGCTTATTTTTTAATTGATTATTCACCCCTGATAAGGTTAAATTAGCTATTGTATGGAGATAGTTATTTTTAATAAAATTATATTCTTCTTTTCCTAAATCTTTTAACCATTTTTCATCAGGATTTTGCGGAAAAATATGCTCGATCGTAATTTTACTATCCAGAATCACAGGTTCAAAATTTTGATAATTTTCTAGTCTTTCTAGTAAATAAAGACGATTTTTTGATTGTATATTATAAACATTTTTATATTTTAAAGCCTCTAAAACTTCTTCATCAGTAGGAAATTTTTGACTACCTTTTTTCTGTATAATAATTTTTTGTAAGGATAATAAGTAATTATTTGTGTCTATTTTTTCATATAAATTCATGAAAATTTTATTTAAACCCTGAGTACTTAAACCGACAATAAATCTACGCCAAACAAAGGATTGAATCAGTAACAGAATTTGGATAAAAGTTTGTTTATCGATAATGTTATTATCAAAATCACAATAAACCTGCATTAAAAAAGGATACGCTACATTGATTTCAATTCGATCGATATATTCTAATTCTCTTTTTATATCTGGATCATTTTCACGATGAGGATTAATTAGTTTATGATAATATTTAGCTAAAGTTTTAATTTTTGATAATATTGATTCTAAATTATTTTTAGTAGGATATTTCTTCTTAAATTCTTCATAAACTTTATTTTTAGTAGGAATATTTTGCTCTGTTAAAGTTAAATAATCTCGAATAAAATCCGATACTTTACTAACATTAGTAATTTCATCTCTAGCTAAATTTTCAATAATAACCCAATAATCTTGATAAATTTTTTGTTGTTCTTCTGGTTTTAAATCCATTAAAATATAGTTTCTAATTAAATCAGCTTGAGATAAATCTAAACCAGTAGAATTAAGACTTTCAAAGATTCTTTGCGGATCATCTTTTCCTCTTTCTAAGGAAATTTCTACAAAAATTAATTTCTCTAAACCATTTAAAATTACCTCGTAATTATCTTGATTAATTCTACTTTGAAAATAGATAAAATTATCAATTATTCTTGAGTATTGATTAAATTCTTCCTGTGCATCATTCCTAATCAAATATTGTAAAGCCGAAGCATTATTATCTGTTAATTTTAATTTAATTCTATATTTTTCTTCTTTAAGATGCTTATTTATAAGATAAGTTTCCAGAATCTCATTTGCTTTATCATTATCATTAATATTTTGTGCTAATTGATAAATTGCTAAATAAATTAAAGTTAATGTTGTTAAACGTTGTTGCCCATCAATTATCGTTAATTCTTTAACAGTATTAGAGGTGTATAAGTCATCATGAATAAAGACAATACTACCAATAAAGTGGGCGTTAATATTCCCATTTTCTGCTACTTCTAAAATATCATTTAATAACTGTTGACATTGAGGAATTGACCAGTCATAATTTCTTTGATAAACAGGTATCACAAATTGGATTTTATTAAGCTCTAAAAATTGATTAATTTTTGTTTCGTTAGCTTTCATATTAATTGAAAATTTACATCTAGCTCAAAATACTAAAAAAGTTATTAATAAAGACAGAAATGATAGTATTTTATTTTGTTTTTTGCACAACAAATTATCAATGATACTTAGTGGAATCAATAATTATTCTTGATTATTAACGGGGGGTATCACTTCTATATTGTTAGGAGTTGGTTTTGGTTCTTCGTTAGGGTCTTTAACTGTGGTAGGATTGGGTATGAGAAATAAGACGATGGTGGCTAAAGCTAAACCTGTAAGCCCCAGTGTTATGGGCGTACTTTGTTCCACGATCGAAATTTCCCCTTGACGATGACGACTAGAGAGGGGCTTTACTGTATCTTCTAGTTGGGGTAAAGTATATTGATCAGAGTATAATTGATCGATCGTATCTAATAAGTCGAATAGTTGAATGGTACTTAATTCTATCTCTAATTGATTAGCTGTATCTTCTTTTTTTTCCTGCCAAGTCAAAAGATGACGATTTTTTTCGGGTAATTTACGCAAGGAAATATAATCAGTCTCCTCTTTTAATTCTACTTTATGAGTTAAACCGCTTAACAATTCCTGAGAATAACCACTAACAGCAGTCATCAAATTTTGCATAAAAGTTAAACCACCACTTAAAATAGTACCATCGTTAACTATTTGACATTTTGCCTGAGTTAAAACTGACATGACGGGAGTTAATTCATTACTATTATCATCACTAAAACCCTGTAATGATAGCACACAGTTAGGGGAAATATATTGTCGTTCGATCGTTTGACTCATAATAGCAAGAGAATTAAGAATTAAGAATTGAGAATTAAGAATTAAGAATAGTTTGAGTTGTTAATTAATAACCCACCATGTAATAAATTACATGGCTAATAGCTACCGTCTGCTAAAGCGACTATCCATTTATTACTCATTACTCATTACTCATTACTCATTATTCATTATTCATTATTCATTCCTCATTCCCCATTATCTATATCTTGTGAGAAATTTATTTAACTTCACCGTCAAAAAGACTAATCCAAAATCTTTCTTTACCCCTAACCCCCGTACAAAATAATAATTCTTCTAATAAAGATAAAGCTAATTCGTTTAATTGTTCTGGAGATGATAGATAAACAGATACTTTTGCCCTACGGGGATTCATTCTACTCTTAAAATGAGCTTGAAATCTGGTAAAATATTCTGAAAGACGAAAGTTATTTTCTAGGGGCATTCCTTTATCTTTCATTTGCTGTACAGATACGAGAAGTTGTCGTAAAGGAATGGTAAATTTTTTGGCACATTCGGCGGTAATAAATACCATCGTTTTAGCTTGGGTTAAAGTCAAAGACTCTCTGGAGTAACATTTTCGCCAAGGATTGCTACAACGTAACCGCCATAAACTAAGACGGTTTTTGATAATATTCTTTAATCCTAATTCCGATGCCGTAGCTAACATATATTCTGAGCCTCCTAACTGTAAGGCTTCCAATGCCAATAACAATAAATCCAGATGTTGCTGTAATCGCATCATGCCACTGGTGGAAGGTAAGGGAAAATCTGGCAGTGTCATCAGAATGGAAGGTTGTGATTTATTTTCAGTAGTTAATTCAGAGTTAGAGTCAGGCATTAAAGAGGCAGATTGAATCATCAGGAAATAATTGAGAATTGAAAGTTGTTACTGCATTCCATAGTTAATGATGAAATCATAACAAAAATGTTCAATTTCACCATCAAAAATTAGCTACAGTAAAAAACCATACCTTATTATACAATTCCTTGTCAAAACCAAAAACTAGATTGATTTAACTAACTATCGCCATAATTTATTCTCTAAATCCCGAATTTGACGCTCTAATCGATCGATTCTACCACGCAATTCATCAACTTCAGACTGACGAGGCACACCTAAATCCTGTAAAATATTGCGAATTTGACGCTCCATTTGACTTTGAATATTACCTTGATCAGACTGAATTTTTTGCAGTAAATCATCTACAATACCTTTAGCTTGATCTGGGTTTATTTTACCCTCTTTTACCCATTGATCACTCGCTTCTTTAATTTTTTCCGCCGCTAAAGATGTTGTGCCGACTCCTAACATTAATAATTGTTTAAGCCAATCGTTATTATCCATATTTTTATCAATCAATATTGTAGAAAACTAAATTTTAAACTCTCCATTCTTCATTGCAAAATTATGAACTTTTTTCAAGATGATTCTGATATTTCTCGTAAATATTTAAACCGGGTATCTCCTCTGTGAAAATAGACGGTTGTTTATATTCGGAAAATGGATACTCTTGACGAATGGTAATTAAAGGATTATAGTATCTTTCCCATTCTTTTAACAATCCTAATAATTGCTGAAACTGCCCGTAGGATTTTTGATGTCTGTTTCTTAAGGCAATGTACTGTAACATTAAAGCATAAGTTTCTGGTTTATTTTTTGTCGTCGGTACTTGTATAATTTGTCCTAACTTTAAAAATATTTCGGCGTTTAACTGCACTACTACCATAAACTCTTTGATACTCTCTAAATTTTTGTCATAAAAAGTATCTGCAATTTCGGAAACGGTACGCAATAAAGCAAAGTTACTCAAATCGTATTGTTTAAAGAGGAAAAGAAGTTTTAACCCCAGTTTATCTTTACAAACAATGTCTAATTGATTAACGTAAGATTGAATTGCCGCCTTTCCTTCGTCAGTTTTAATTTTCGGAATAATATCGTTTAACTGACGTTGTACCAACTCTTGAAACTCACTAACTGACAAGTCTTGTTGTAGATATTCATAAACATATTCATAAAATTCCTGTTGTGAATAACTACGATAACGAGTTTCTGTCGCTTCAATTTTCAAAAAACTTTCTTTAGTTTCTAAGGCAACCCTTAATAATTCAATACTATATTTTAACCCTTCATAAGTACCAGTATTAGATTCAAATTGACGATTTAAGTTTAAAAAATTCATAAATTCTCGACTGGTAAACTTTTCATTATCAACACTTTTGACTAATGCGGATATATTTTTTAGAGACTTAAGAGTATCCTTATATATGATTACTGTACTTTCTGGAATTTCTTGTTTACCGCTAACCACTCCATAGAGTAAAGATTGAAACCACGAAAAAAAAGATTGACTACCCCATAATGGACGATTATACCAAGGCAAGGCTTGATTCTCAATATTGCTAGAACTTTTGGTTTTGGTAGAATTTGTCATAATCAATAAACTTTATTACACAAGCTAATATGTTAAAATTAACTATAGTATTACACATTCTCCCAGAAAATAACCATTAAATTTATCTTAAAAAAACGATCGATAACAGGATAAAATAATTCTTTGTGTTTATCCCTTTGAAAAAATTCCCTATGAGATGGTGTAAAGTAACAAATTATCTGTTTTTAATTGAGATATTTTCACCCATTGTAGAGAATTTTGGGCAACCCAACCCCTAGCTTCGAGGGAAGCGCGAGGTTGAGTTCAATAGACAATTAACAATTAACAATTACTTACCGATCTTACCTTAATTTTCACTACTTGTCAACTGTCCCAACCAATTCAAACACAGAGTTATACTTTCTTCTGGAGATAATTTGACGATCGATTTTTCTCCATTTACACTTAGTTTATTAGCATCAATTAAATATTTATTATCCAGATTAGTTTTAGCGATAAGATGTTGACTATAATCGACAGAAAGGATAGACTGTAATCGATCGAGCTTATCCTTAAAACGAAAAACTTGAGAACCAAGTTGCCCTAAATTAACTTTACGAATAGTATTAATCGGGAGAATTTTACCATAACCCAACTGAGAAATTAAGGCAAGATTACTATTATTATTCACAGTCAAACAACCGATAATTTCTTCACCATATTTAAGTTTAATACCGACACTACCTTGCGCCGCTTTTCCCATAATTGAGATATTATCTTCGGTGATAGTATAACGTAACAGTCGCCCCACATTAGTAGCTACCGCCAACTCCTCACCATCATTGACAGGAAGAATATATTTTAAGCTATCTTGGGGTTTTAATTTGATAAGTTGAAAACCTCTGTTACCGATACCGTCTAACTCCTCCATACTTATCCTTTTTAAAAATCCCCCTTTGGTTAATAACAACAAACTCGATTTTTTCTCAGGATGCAGACATAAATAATTAATAGGTTGATGATTATTCTGCATGGCGCTATTCGACACCAGTTTTTCAATGGTTTGTTTAGTAGGAAAAAGAGGAATGTCGGCGGTAGAAAGAGGATAGGCTTTACCACTGTCGAAAAAAGCAATAATTTGCTCTTGTTTGCCGATTAATTCTTGATATACGATTAAATCGGTGGTTTTTTTCACCATAGGAGTCGTATCAATCTGGTTTTTTTCCTGCCAGTAAATCTTTCCTTTTGCGGTAATTTGTACCATTGCATCTTCCGATAATGGTTGATTAACTAAAGGTTGATTCGTTAACAGGGGTAATTCTTCTTGAGGAGATGGAGATTTTGAGGATTTCTTTTTCTCTGCTGTCACGGGAATCACCATCTTAGTATTTATTTTAGTGCGTCGATCGTCCCCAAATTTGCGCTTAAAGCTACGCAATTCTTTTTTTAGCGCTTTGAGTAACTCTTTTCTATCTCCTAACAACTCCTCTAATTGAGTGATACGAGTTTGCAATTGGGTGGCTTCCTCCTCGATTTTTTGTTTTTCTAACCCCGTAATGCGTCTTAAAGGCATAGATAAAATCGAATTAGCTTGAGATTCACTGATTTTTAATCTTTCTTGAAGAGTATTTTTTGCCGTTGTACCATCCGCCGAATTAGCTAAAATTTCTATTACTTTTTTCAGTTGTTTTAAGGCGATTAATAAACCTTCTAATAAATGCAGTTTCTCTTTTTTTTCTGTTAACTCATACCGATATTGTCTAGTTAAGGTAATTTCTCTAAAGCTCAAAAATTCCTTTAACATTTCTTTTAAGGATAATTGACAGGGTTTATTATTAACTAAACCAAGCATTATTACCCCAAAATTAGTTTGTAAAGCTGTTTGTTTATACAGTTGATTAAGAATATGTTGAGGTTCACCATCTTTCTTTAATTCTATCACTACCCTAATGCCTTCTCGATCGCTTTCGTCTCGAATATCGGCAATATCGTTAATTTTTCCTGCGTTGACTAATTCGGCAACTTTTTCAATCCATGCGGCTTTGTTGACTTGAAAGGGTAACTCGGTGATGATAATAGCGGTTTTCTCTCGACTACGTTTCTTTGATGATTTTAATTGCTCAATGGTAGCGACACCGCGCACAGGAATTAGCCCTTTTCCCGTCAAATATGCCTCTTTTATGCCATTTTGGTCAATAATCTCCCCTGCGGTGGGAAAATCTGGTCCCGGCACTAATTTTAACAGTTTTTCGTCACTTAACTCAGGCTCATCGATTAAGGCTATTAAAGCATCGACTATTTCGTTTAAGTTATGAGGAGGGATATTAGTTGCCATGCCTACCGCAATACCTGAGCATCCATTTAACAACAGTATAGGTAGTTTCGCAGGTAAAACAACGGGTTCTTGATTGGAGTTGTCAAAATTACTGGTAAAGTCAACGGTGGAGTCGTTAACATCCTCTAACATAGTTTCGTAGGAAATACCAGACAACCTACTTTCAGTATAACGCATGGCGGCGGCAGGATCATTGTCCACACTACCAAAGTTTCCATGCCCTGACAAGAGGGGATAACGACTAGAAAAATCCTGTACCAAGCGTACCATAGCATCATATACCGCTTGATCTCCGTGGGGGTGATATTTTCCTAACACATCCCCTACCACTCTAGCACACTTTCTAAAGGGTCGATCGGGACTCAATCCTAATTCATACATAGCATACAAAATGCGCCTATGCACTGGTTTTAAGCCGTCTCTCACATCTGGCAAGGCTCGTCCTACTATAACACTCATGGCGTATTCTAAGTACGATCGTTCCATTTCCAAATGTAGTGCAGTGGGGATAATATTACCTTCGCTTAATAAATTTAATTGCTGTGCCATGAGTATTTTTACTTAATCCTTATAAAGTAAACGAGTTAGCGTACTTTTTAGAGATTAGCAAAGAAGTTGCACAATGGACAATTAAGAATTGAGAATTAAGAATTGTCATTAATCGAAAAGGGTGTCAGGTATCAGGTTAAATTCAAACTGTTAATTTATAACAATTACATTTTTAAAATAATCAAAGCTATAGATGATAAAGTTTATATTAATTATTTTCTATTAATTTTACATAACTACTGTAGAAGAGCCATAAAAATATAATATAGCAATCAGGAATCAATCATGAGAATACAATCCCCCCTAACGCTTTTAAATAAAGGGAAACTTAGTTTAAATTTCTCAGAAATGATTTAGGATTGCTATAGTCGTAAAAATAAGAAAATATTTTATAAAAATTATGTTAGAAAGTAGCCAAAATCATTTATATAAATTGTTATGGGAATACGATCCTAATGCACTGATTGCGATCGATTCTAACTTTATAATAAAATTAGTCAATCCATCATTTTGTCAACTGTTTCAAGTAGAAAATGATACCATAATTGGACATCTCGCAATAGATATATTAGGAGATATTAGCCATATCAAAGAAGCATGGCAAAAAAAACAAGTAATTAAAAATAGAAATACTGAATATTTAAAGCAGAATATTATTGTCAAAGAATTTATTTTTCCGATTATCGAAGAAAACTTTATTTTGTGCATTATGACGGATATAACAACAGAAATTTCTAAACAAAAAGAGTTAAAAGAAATGCAGGAAGAAATGATTATTAAGGTAAATAAAGTTGTTCATAATCAAATGAAAGTTGCCCAAGAAATAGCAGGTTTATTAGGAGAAACCACCGCAGAAACTAAGGTGACACTATTCAAACTTTTAGAACTTTTTAATAAATAACCCTCTATTTAAGAGGCGATCTATTATTATGGGAATATTAAAGATAAAATCCGTTAGGAGATAAGTGTTATATGTTATCCCAAAAGTATCTTCAGGTGCTGCATAATATTGGGGAATGGAATCCTCAACTATTTAGAGAAATTCAAGGAAGATTAAAACCAAAAACCATTTCGATCGTAACTTTAGCTAGTATTATCGGACAGTTTTTACTATTTGTCTATTTCAAAGGAATGCTAACCCTCAAAGAAGGTAACTATAGTCGTTATTGTACGGGAATTGTCGAAGGAAACTCTTATAATTCCTATGATATGTGTAATCTCGACTTGTGGGGAAATGTACAAATTATCAAAGAATTATGGTGGTTAGATTTATTTATCACCATGAGTATCATGGGGGTTTTTATTCTTTTAGTAGTCGGTTGTTATATGTTAATTGCCGATGTCTCCAAAGAAAATGCTAAAAATACATTAAATTTTATTCGTCTCACGCCTCAGTCAGCCATGACGATTTTCGGAGGCAAAATTTTAGGTGTACCAATTTTAGTTTATCTTTTTGGTATTTTAGCAGTACCCTTACACTCGATCGCAGGATTAAAAGCCAATATTTCATTCCCATTGATTCTCGCCTTTTATGGCTTATTAGCAGTAGCCTGTTTCTTCTTTTATAGTGCTAGTATCTTATTTAGCTTAGTTTCCACAGGATTAGGCAACTTTCAAGCATGGTTAGGAAGCATGGTAATATTCTTTTTCCTCTCTACCACCGTAGGAGTGATTATGAATTCACCGACTTTTAGTAACATGAGTTTTGATTGGTTACTGTTATTTAATCCCGTGATATTTTTACCCTATGTAGTCAAATCCACATTTCTTTCACCTCAAACCATTAACTATTTCTCCTTAAACGGTTTAAATAACCTTAGCTTTTATGGTAATTTTTGGTGGAAAAATGCCTTTTTTGGTTCACTATTTATTATTACTAATTATGCCATTTGGACATTTTGGTTATGGCAAGGAATAAAACGCCGTTTTCATAACCCTACCGATACAGTTATTTCCAAATACCATAGTTATCTTATCTCTGCTTGTTTTATTGTTTTCAATATGGGATTTACCTTACAGCAGATAAATTATGATAGACAAAACGAAAGTTTAATTGCTTTACAAGTATTTAATTTTTTCTTTTTCTTATTATTAATTCCTACCATTACTCCCCATCGTCAAACTTTACAGGATTGGGCACGTTATAGCCATGAAAATTCAGTTTCCTCCCGTAATAAAATGGCAGATTTATTATTAGGAGAAAAAAGTCCTTCTCCTCTATCTATCATTGTTAATGTTAGTATTGTCACCCTATACTTAATTCCTTCCGTGCTGATATTTTCCTACGGAGAAGATAAATTATCATACACCATTGGCTTTTTATTCTCTGGTATGATGATCATTATTTATGGGATCATATTTCAACTATTTTTAACCGTTAAAAATCAAAAGAGAAATTTGATTGCTTCTGCCTCGATTAGTAGTCTTATTTTTAGTCCTTTTTTAACCTTAATTATTTTAGGAGCAAAAGGTACAGAATATAATATTATTTGGTTATTTTCAGCATTTCCTTTAGTGGGTGTTGATTTAACTTATCCCTTAAGTATGTTGGGGGTTTTCTTAACTCAAGCTATGATTATTATTACCTCAAATTATCAACTTAAAAGAGTCTTAAATAAAGCAGGAATCTCAGAAACAAAAGCCTTATTAAACGATCGAGTATCGAGTTTAAGCTAAATAGCAATTTTGGCTCTCTTACTTTGAGTATGATAAATTAATCGAAAAGGGTATCAGGTATCAGGTGTTAGGTTAAATTAAAACTGTAAATTTATAACATCTGCATTTTTAAAATCTTAAACCTATTATATATCAAAACTTTTAGCGATTATTTACTACTAAAATATCATAACTACTGTAGAAGAGTCATTCTTCTTACTCCTCACCTTTTCCTCATGGAAAGAAAGATGAGCTAGATAGTGCCGAACCGGGGGATATTTGTTAGACTTTTAGATAAGTAGATAGGCAAATTAATTGTATGTTTACTTTGTGAAAGGCAAAAGGCAAAAGGCATAGGCAACAAAGATTATGGGTTATTTCCATTAATTTTAAAATATACAATCTATTTTGCTTTAGCTTCTTAAAGTAAAATATTGGGTTAAAACCTGTTTGGATTCATCATACAAAAAATATATTGAATAGGTAGTATCTTTATGGCAGAGTCAGAAAATTTGTTACAAAAAGCCTTTTATTTAGGTGTGGGTATCGCTAGTTATGCCGTAGAAAAAGCTAATGATAAATTTCAAGAATTAAAACAACAAGCTGAAAAAATTGCCTTTACCCCTGATTTTCCGCAACAGTTGCAAAAAATGGCGGATGACATGGTAAACAAAGGAAAAATGACAGCAGAAGAAGCTCGTACTTTTGTAGATGAAATGCTCAAACAACAAAATCAGAATCTAAAAAATGATACGCCTAATCAACCTTCTCAACCACGCCCCATTGAAATTATTACCGATGAAGATGATAATTAGCTTCGATCTGTGGCAAAATCTATAGCAATTAATCAAGGCAGTAAAAACAATCATAACTTTTTTCATGCCTTCTTTTGTCTATGGCTTTAACTTTCATTTATAATCATCCATGAAGAACATATTAGTAACAGGATCAGCAGGATTTGTCGGTTTTCATCTATGTCAAAGGCTTTTATCGAGGGGCGATCGAATTATTGGAATAGACAACATTAATAGCTATTATGATGTTTCCCTGAAAGAAGGGAGGTTAAATTTACTCAAAAACGAAGATAACTTTACCTTTTATAAACTAGATTTGTCCGATCGAACAGGTATCGAAAAACTATTTCAAGAGCATCAATTTGACGTAGTAGTAAACCTTGCCGCCCAAGCGGGGGTAAGATATTCTTTAGAAAATCCCCATGCCTATATTGATAGTAATTTAGTGGGATTTACGAACATTTTAGAGTGTTGTCGTCATAATCAAGTCAAACATCTGGTGTTTGCTTCCTCTAGCTCCGTTTATGGCTCAAATACAAAAATTCCCTTTTCTACTCACGATAATGTAGATCATCCTGTCAGTCTTTATGCGGCGACAAAAAAAGCCAATGAGTTAATGGCGCATACCTACAGTCATTTATATAAATTACCCTGTACTGGATTGAGATTTTTTACAGTGTATGGTCCTTGGGGGCGCCCTGATATGGCATACTTTTTGTTCACTAAAGCTATTTTAGAAAAACGTCCCATCAATGTTTTTAATTTCGGCAAAATGCAAAGAGACTTCACCTATATTGATGACATTATTGAAGGAGTAACAAGGGTAATTGATAGGATACCAGAACCTAACCCCCATTGGTCGGGGCAAAATCCCGATCCGAGTACTAGCAATGCTCCCTATAAAATTTATAATATAGGCAATAATCAACCCGTTGAGTTAATTAAGTTCATTGAAACTTTAGAGGATTGTCTTGGTATTAAAGCCGAGAAAAACTTTTTACCCATGCAACCGGGAGATGTACCTCAAACCTACGCTGATGTGAATGATTTAGTTCAAGATGTCGGTTTTAAACCCAATACCTCGATCGAACTAGGCATCCAACGCTTTGTGGAATGGTATCGTAGTTATTATAATGTCGGTTAACTATCGTTATAACTAGACATTGCTGAAAAAATATTTTGGTGAAGGTAGGGAATAGGGAATAGTTTTGGAGTTATTAACCTGATATTAGCTAGAAAGCATTTAAGTTTCACTTTTCACCAAAGACGATCTAGGAGTATGATAAGTAAGTAAGTGTTTTTCTGTTGCTATGGATGATCCCCATTATGACTATCTCAATTAAAAAACCCATTTTAGTAGTTGGTGTTACCCTTTCTTTTTTGTTATGGATAGGAGAAAATCTCAAAAATTCTCTTGATGAAGTGGGCAACTTTACTCTTTTTGTTTTCGTTTTAGTCGGTAGTTTGTGGTTATTTTGGCAACGGAAAAAAACACCATTACTTAAACCTAATGTTCGTTTATCTTCTGTTTCTAGGGAAGATTTCGATCGAACTATTCTCAAAGTCAAAAACTTATTAAAAAATCTTATCAGTGAATCTTCTCAAGAGTTAGCTAGTGTATTTCAAGACAAATTTAGTCACGTCATTGAAACCGTAGAGAAAAACAGTATTAAAACTCCCTTAGATTTGACGATAATTAGTCAAAATAAGATTATAGCACCTATTTTAATTAGTAATTTAAAACAGAATTTTGGCGATAATATTTTAGGTTCGATCGAGCCTAATCTGTTAAATTATAATCAAGAAATAAATAATAATCTTGAAGTTGATACAAAAAATTTATCCTTAAAATCTGATTTAGTTTTATTTGTTATTCAGGGAGATATAACCGAATCAGAAAAACAAATTATCGAAAAGATTAATTATCATCAAAGAATCTTGGTTTTATTTAATGATATAGATTACCCCATAGCCGAAGAAAAAGCACTTATTTTTACGAATATTCAAAACAAACTAAAAGGTATTATTAATTCAGAATTTATTATTAAAATATCTCCTCAAACGAAAAAAGTTAAGGTGAAAAAATATCTTGATGAAGTCAACTATCAGGAATGGGAAGAAGTGACTCAAGGAGATTATCAAAGTTTATGGGATACCTTAAAAATAATGGTGAAAAATGAAAAAGAAAACCTCATTTTAGCTACTGCCTATCGTAACTCGATCGAGCTAGAAAAAACCATTAGAAAAGAATTAAATATAATCAGAAAAGAAAAGGCTTTACCCTTATTAGAAAAATATCAAATCATCGCTGCCACAGCAACTTTTGCCAATCCTGTTTCTAGTTTAGACTTATTAGCAACGGCGGCAATTAATACGCAAATGATTATTGATTTAAGCAGTATTTATCAACAGTCATTATCTGTCAATCAAGCCAAAGAAATCTCGATCGAAATAGCGAAATTAATGGTTAAATTAGGTATAGTAGAAATCTCCAGTCAAGCCATTACAACCATTTTAAAAACTAATGCCGTTACCTTTATTGCAGGAGGAATAATTCAAGGTATTAGTGCGGCTTATTTAACTCGTCTTTGTGGTTTAAGTTTAATAGCATATTATGAAGTAGTAGAATTAACTGAAAATGACGCTATCAATTTAAAAATTATCAAAGAAAAATTACAGCTAATTTTCCAACAAAATAAAGATAATAATTTCCTGACTAAATTTGTGGAAAAAATTTCCCTTAGCGGAAAATTCAAAGTAGCTTAATTTTGTCTTACAACGTCCAATCTTCTCTTATTAAAATACTTGACAACATCTGATAATCCTTATTAGGATCGAAGTTTAATGCTTAATTTCTAATTCTAATAAATCTTCTAGTTTTGTTAAATTAGGATTGCCTACTAAATATCCGATACCTCGATGAAGATGTAATCTAAATTGCTCGTTAAGGGTTTCAGGGTCTGTATCAAAGCCATCTTGGACACATCTATATTTTAAGAGAAGAAAAAGAATGTCCGCTAAATCACCGCCAAAGGTTTGCCAACTCATTTCTAAGTTACTGTCAGCAGGTACAGGATAGGGGGCTGGTTTATGGACTTCTGCCAACGATCGACAAAATGCCCAACGACATAATACATTCCAGTTTTCAATTTTTGTAATTCTTTTGAGTTTGACTAATTGATCTTTTCCTTTTTTCGATAATTTGATTCTTTCTATAGTTGATGACATTTTTATAATTAGGAATGAGAAGTAAGAAGTAAGAAGTAAGAAGTAAGAAGTAAGAAGTAAGAAGTAAGAAGTAAGAAGTAAGAAGTAAGAAGTAAGAAGTAAGAAGTAAGAAGTAAGAAGTAAGAAGTAAGAATTAAGAATAAGAAGTAGTTATAGGAGATAAATCAATATTCATTATCCATTATTCACTATCTTGAACGGCAGAAATGATCGATCGAACCTCCGCAACACCTTCTGAGGGTTCAAAAGAGAAGGGAAATTTACCCGAAGATAATAACTTTAATCCTAAAGGCATAATGCTTAATAAGCCCTTAATATCTCGAAAATAATTGCCCATTACCATTAAACCAAATTTACGTTCGTCAATCCAACCGCCATCTTTGACTAAATCGATTAAAACCTTACGATGACGCACTGCACGACTATCATCATTAATATCGGTTTTCGCTAAGATTTCCCCCTTAATTTTACTAATTTGATCTAATGGGGCAACATCCATCGGGCAAACTTCATTGCACATAAAACAACGAGTACAACCCCATACTCCTCGATCGATATTATTATATTCTTCTAATCTTTTTTGAGAATTGTCATCCCGTGAATCTGTCAACAAACGATAACTTTTTGCTAAAGCATGAGGACCCACAAATTGTTCATTAATTTCTTTTGCATTGCATTCAGAATAACACGCACCACACATGATGCAATTTCCTGTTTGTTCTAATAATTTTCTTTCTTGAGGACTTTGTAAAAACTCTTTTTCGGGTATATTTCTGGCATTAGTGCTAATATAAGGTTCGATCGATTCTAAATCTTGCCAAAAATTATTCATATCCACCACTAAATCTTTAATTACGGGTAAATTATTGAGAGGAGAAATAACAATTTCAGGGATGGATTTTTCTGTATTAGCATTAATTTTTTTTAATTCCCCCTCCACATTTTCTTTACAGGCTAAACTCGATCGACCATTAATTCTCATGGCACAACTACCACAGATAGTATTGCGACAATTTTTACGAAAAGTCAAAGTACCATCTATTTCCCATTTAATTTTATTCAAACAATCTAAAATGGTATTGCTAGGGTTCACATCTAAGGTAAAAGACTGAAAATGAGCGGATAAATTATCTTGTTGACGGAGAATTTTAAAGGAGACTTTCATGATAAGTTCGTTAATTATTTATCAAATTATTTATATTGTCATGGGTTTATTTATCACTGACAAGGAAAAAATGCTTAAATTTTGTAAAATCAGATAATTTATCTCATTATTTTATCTTGATACTATTATTTAACGATAAAACTAGAAAAATAACAATATTCCACTATTTTTTTTTTGAGCAATGTTGATAAAAACTCAACTTACTAGGGTATATTAATAATAATGAACAAATTTTTTTGTTGAAAAAGATGATTTAATGATCTTTTTTTGTTATGATAAATTATCGTAAGAAATAAAATAAGAATAAAGGTAAAAAATAAAATATGAGTGCAGAAACACCAACTCCATTAGTAGGAAAACCCTTATTACAAAAAGTAAAAGAGTTATCCGACATTCCCCGTCGTCAAAGGGCAAAAGCCTGTGGTTATTATAGCCTAGGTAAAAATGGCAAAGAAAGAGTGAATTTGACGGAATTTTATGATGCTGTATTAGCCGCAAAAGGTGTACCTCTCGATCCTGAAAGAACTAAAGATGGACGAGGAAGAGAAGCTACTTTTCGTGTCAGTGTTCATCGTAATGGTCAAATTGTCATCGGTTCTAGTTATACTCAAAAAATGGGATTACTACCGGGGGATGAGTTTGAAATTAAATTAGGCTATAAACATATTCACCTAAGACAAGTAGGAGAAGAAGGAAACGATTTTGATGATGAAGAATAATTTTAAATATTGAAATTACTCAATGATAATCATTAAAAACGAACTTCCTAGAAAGGGAAAAAATAATTATTTTTCCTAAATAATTAACCTTGTGGATAATAATGTTAAATATTGTCTATGTCTCAGAAATTCCTGAAGGGAACAAATCCCGTTCCTAAAATGATAAAAATTATTTTATTTTTTGATAAATAAGGGCGGTTATCTGATTCTCCATCGCAATCCTTTTCACAAGGTTAGTTAAATGGCAAATAGCCGCACCAATTTCCAATATACACAAAACTAACTTTTCATCTTTCTCTACTTCTTCATGCTGATTTTGATTTACGCATTGCATTGTAGAGGATGCTTCTATCGGAAACATTAGGATAGATTTTTAAGATAGTCTTTTCTCAGTCTATCCTATTGGATTACTATTTGAATATTTTTTCTCGATAAGTTCTAGTGGAAAATTAATTATATGTATATAGGCAAGGGGTTTAAACCCCTTGTTATCAAAAGACTATGAGGCAACCCCTAATTATTAACAGTAGAGAAATATATCTTTGATTTTATGGGATCGGGATTCATAGTTTTGTCGCCTTCTTGCCAACCCACTGGACACACTTCATTATCGTGGGATTGAACGTGTTGAATGGCTTTTAATACTCTTAGAGTTTCGTCCACACTACGACCAAAGGAAAGGTTGTTAATGGTACTATGTTGAATGATGCCGTTTCGATCGATAATAAATAAGCCTCTCAAGGCTACTCCTGCCGAAGGTTCTAACACATTATAGCTAATACTGATTTCCTTTTTTAAGTCAGAAATTAAAGGATAGTTAATATCACCAATGCCTCCTTGTTTTCTCTCGGTTTGAATCCACGCTAAATGAGCAAATTCGCTGTCAACAGAAACCCCTAAAATTTCCGTGTCTAAAGCCTGAAACTCCTCATGTCGATCGCTAAAAGCAATAA
Organism: Geminocystis sp. CENA526; assembly: GCF_050753365.1. NCBI lineage: Bacteria > Bacillati > Cyanobacteriota > Cyanophyceae > Chroococcales > Geminocystaceae > Geminocystis > Geminocystis sp. CENA526. The sequence goes on along the minus strand of NZ_JBLZFY010000004.1, from coordinate 48,911 downwards.
TTTCAGTAGGGCAAACAAAGGTAAAATCGAGGGGATAAAAAAATAAAACCACATATTTACCTAAATAATCAGAAAGTTTAACTACTTTAAAATCTTGATCTATAACGGCAGTAGCGGTAAAATCAGGGGCATTTTGTCCAACTTGAATACTCATATTATATAGTTCCATGAAAATAAATTTATATTATCTTAAACTCAGAGCCTCGCTGTGAATCATATTTCCATTCTTAATTCTTAATTCTTAATTCTTAATTCTTAATTCTTAATTCTTCATTCTTCATTCTTAATTCTTCATTCTTCATTCTGGATTCTTGATTTTGAATTATTAATGATTCATTATGCTAGGATAGGGGGTATTGGTTATAATTTCAGAATGTTCAATATAAATTAGCCCCGACGAAGTTCTATGATCGTATCGTCAGATATAATCTCTAGTATTGCCCACGATTTAAGTCGTTCACAAGAAGCTAAAAGAGCTAAAAAATTAATTTTTTATGTGAGTCAGAGATACTGGGAACCAGATTTTGCCATTGTTAACGGTTATTCTTTTGAGGCTTTGCTCGAAAGTCTTTATGAAGGTAATCCCACTCTGGAAGATTTGAAAGCCTTGCTCTATCAAGCTGTTAATACTTTAAATCGGAAGGAAGTATATGTAAAAATTGCCAAATATGTCTTCCAAAGAATGTCACCTTTATATAATGAGGAGCATTCTGTTTCAGCATCCCAAAATCAAGGCAATGAATTTGAATCGGATTTGCTCGATCGAATTGCCGAAAATATTAACTATCATGAAGAATCACCAAGAATCAAAAAATTAATTTTTGCCGCCTGTAAACAGTATTGGGAAAATGATATTAATGTGATTGAGATGTATGATATAAGGGAACTTTTATTGGAATTACATCAACTCTATCCCAATCCTAAAAGGTTAAAAAAAGCCCTTGAGGATATTGTTTCTACCATTAACAGACAAAATTTTTATTCGTTTATTGCAGATACGATCGTCGGAGAATTAACTTATCTATATAAACACGAAACTGTGGAAGTTAGTCAAGACAGCGATAGTGGGCAAGAAGAAGAAACTCAACTAATTAAAGCCAAAAGTAAAAATAATGTGCCAGAATCTCCTCCTGTCACCATGAATCAGGAAGTAGAGACGAATATTGAGCCTTCGGAATCGGAAGATGACTCAGGAATTGATATATCTGGTAATATGGCGGTGGCTGGAGTGCCAGAAGGGCAAGTAATTCCTTGGTTAAAACTGGATAATCTTTTTGATCTTAAACAGGAGATTATGCAATATACTAACCCCCTACGCGCCAAAATTATGTTATTTTATGCCATATATCAAATTGACATTACTGAACAACATTGGTCGATCGTGCGAACTTGTAGTTTAGATGATTTACTAATTAGGATGTTTCAGCAGTACGGTAAAGATATTAAAACCATTGAAGCTCATTTAATGGCAGTAGCTAATTCCAGTATAGAAGGATTAGAACCCGATGATAATGCTCAAGCAGTCAGTGCGATCGTGGAATCAGTCAAACATTTTTACAAAAAAACATAATTAGTCAAAGGTTAAAGCAATGGAAGTTAATGAATTTATCGAGCGTTATTCAGCAGGAGAAAATCGTTTTACGGGGGCAAATTTAGCAGGTATTGATTTAGTGGGAGCGGATTTAATCGGGATTATTCTCAATGATGCCAATTTACAGAAAGCCAATTTTACCTTTTGTTATTTAAGTCGAGCGGATTTAAGCAGAGCAAATTTAGAAGAAACCAACTTTAGTGGTGCTAATTTGAATCAATCCAATTTAGTGGGGGCAAATCTTCACCGAAGCGAATTTCATGGGGCAATTTTGCAAAAATCTGACATGAGAAATACTAAACTCACCCTTGCTAATTTGTTGGATGCTAATTTAATTGAAGTTGATTTACGGTTTGCAGACTTAAGTAGTGCTAACTTGAAAGGAGCTTGTTTAAGGGGTGCGAATATGCGGTTAGAAAAAAGAGCTAAACCAACTATTTTAAAAGGTGCTAATCTGGATAAAGCAGACTTAAAAGGAGCTGATCTTCAAGGGGTTGATTTAAGAAATGCTAGTTTAGTAGGGGCGAATCTACGGGAAGCTAATTTGAGAGGCTCGAATTTAACGGGGGCGGATTTAACTCAAGCTAATTTAAAGGGTGCTTTTTTAACGGAAGTGGATTTGACGGGGGGAAAATTAATCGGGGCGAATCTTTCTAATGCCAAATTAGAGCGGGTGAAATTCATTGATGCAGATATGAGTATGGTTAATTTAGACAGTGCCACCATGCCAGATTGTAAATTAATTAGAGCTAATTTAATTCAAGCAAATATGACTTTTGCGAGATTGAATCGATCGGACTTAAGTCGTGCTAATCTTTATGGTGCGATTATGCGTAACGCTTCTTTAATGGAGGTGTTTTTTGCCCGTACAAACATGACTTCGGCGGATTTAACTAATGCTAATTTAATTGGTGCAGATTTGAGTAGTGCTAATATTGCAGGGGTTAATTTGGAAGGTGCGATTATGCCTGATGGACAAGTTTATCATTAGAATACGATCCCCCCTCACCCCCCCTTAAATAAAGGGGGAACTTAAGTTTTCTTTGGTCGAAATCAGATAAATTTACCTCGATCGACTTAAAATATAAAGGATATTAAACCAAGATTTGAGTGAAATAACTAATGAAAAGTAGTGTTTTGTCTTCAGAAACGGTAACATTAGCCCCAAATTATCGTATTCCTTTTGTGATTATTATTGGTGGTATTGCCCTAAGTTTGTTACAAATAATTGTCAGTATTGTTGTTACCTTATTTGGAATATTTTTATTTATTCAAGCAAATATTATTAAGTTAAAATTTACCCCTACGGCTTTAGACGTTTATCGAGGTGAAAACAAAATTAGAACTTTTCCTTATAGTGAATGGGAAAATTGGGTGATTTTTTGGCAACCAGTACCGATTTTATTCTACTTTAAAGAAGTTAAGAGTATCCATTTTATTCCCATTATTTTTGATGCGGTAACTCTTAGGGAATGTTTAGAAAAGTACGGTCAAAAGTCTTAAATGATACTCCGTCAGAAAATACAAGATATAAGGCGATGACTAGGGAAAAGGGAAGAGGGAAGAGGGAAAAGAGAAAAATCAAAAAGAGTTTTGAAATACTCAAATTATGATCTTATTAAGTGTCTCTTAATTAGATAAAAAATTATAAATAAAAATACTAATTATATAAAATATTATGTCAGATATAAAAAAAGAATCCTTAGAAAAAAATACAGAGTTAGATTATTTTGATGATGATGATTTATGGCAAATGCAATCAGAAAAAACTACTAAAAGTGAGACTTCAAGAGATTCGATCGAACCTCCGAACTTTGTCATGGAATCAGAAGAAGAATTACCAAAAAATAATATAACCTCTGACGAATTAGCAGAAGATAATGATTCTATGGAAGAAGAATTAAACATTTTATCTTTAGAAGATATAGGCATAGATGACAATGGAAATAAAGAATCAAAACCGATTATCGAAAATAAAATAGAAGAAAATAAACCCCAAAATATAGAAAATATTGTCTTAGAAAATCAAGATTTATCAACCGAAAAGATAGATAAAATTGAAGCTAAAAATCAAGACTTAACTACTGAAATGGAGTTAATAAATAAACCTGATGATGATTTACAAAAATTCCAAGAAAATATTAAAATAAATATTAATTTATTAGTGCAAGAAGGCTTAAAAGAATTAGAGCAAAAAAAGCAAAATTTAGAGCTAGAAATTCAAAAACTAGAACGCAGAAAAGAGAAGATCGATCGAGAAATGAAAACCACATTTTCGGGAGTGTCTCAAGACTTAGCCATTCGAGTACAAGGATTTAAAGATTATTTAGTGGGTAGCTTACAAGACTTAGCCGCCGCCGCCGAACAATTAGAATTAGTTAATAATAACCCTCAATCATGGGAAGAAAACCCTAAAACTACCGCAACTCAAGAAAACAATAACCCTAATCCCAGTTTTGTGGAGAAAAACTTTAAAGAAGAAATGCGTCAAATTCGTGGTTTATTGGATCAATACCGTACCCGTCCAGATTACTATGGCGCACCTTGGCAATTACGCAGAACATTTGAACCAGTCCACGCCCAAAGAGTAGGAGAATGGTTTTTCAATCAAGGGGGAAGGGGAAGTTTACGCAGTATGAGTTCAAGATTGCAAAATATTCTGATCGCTTCTGCTATCATGTCTATACTCTATCAATTATACGGCGATCGAACCCGAACTCTAATTTTATCGGACACACCAGAAAGATTAGGAGAATGGAGACGAGGTTTACAAGACTGTTTAGGCATTTCTCGCAGTGATTTTGGACCAAATCGAGGAGTAGTGCTATTTGAAACACCTGAAGCCTTAATTCAAAAGGGCGATCGAATTATTGAAGAAAAAGACTTACCCTTAGTGATCATAGATCAAAGTGATGATAAAGTGAGTTTATCACTACTGAAATTTCCATTATGGTTAGCATTCGCCCCCGAAACAACCTCTCAATCATCTAACTATTATTATTAGTGTTTGATGAACATAGTGAATAGTGAATAGTGAATAGTGGAGAGTTTTTAATTCTTAATTCTTAATTCTTAATTCTTAATTCTTAACTATTTATGGCAAAATATATTTTATTCGGAAGCTATTGTGACAACGCCTTAGAAAAAAGAACACCCTATCGTCAAGCGCATTTAGAAGGCTTAGGAAAACAAAAAGAGGAAGGAATTTTAATCACTTTAGGACCAACAAAAGATAATACTAAAGTGTTTGGTATTTATGAGGCGGAAAATGAAGAAATCGTCAAAAATTTAATTGAATCTGATCCCTACTGGCAAAATGGTATTTGGACAGATTATGAAATCAAAGAGTGGATTCAAGCGTTTTAAACGAAGGTTTTAAAGGATTTTATGGTTCACTCAGATTTTTATCATATCCTAAATGCTGTTTGAGGGTGGCAAAATGTTCGGGTTTATGGGAAGCCATGAGCGAAAAACGAAGGCGACTGGTGGGTACTGTGGGAGGACGAATTGCAGGAACAAAAAAACCTCTCTCCCGTAGTTTTAAGCTAGTATTGAGGGCAGATTCTGCATTTTTTGACTTTAAACACAAAATTGCTGATTCACTGGGTAAAAAGCTCATATTTAGCGATGTTAATTCTTGTTTGAATAAGGCTATATTTTGCCAGAGGTTCGATCGAAGTGTTGTATCTGTAGTTATAATTTCAATACCCTTTAATCCTGCCGCCGTATCCGCAGGAGACAAAGCCGTAGTATAAATCCATGTTGGGCAACGATTACGCAAAAAATCGATTAAAACCGCACTACCAGCCACATAACCTCCTAAACTGCCGATAGCTTTACTTAACGTACCAATTTGAATAATATTGTCATTTTTTACCCCAAAATGTTCCATACATCCTGCCCCCGTTTTGCCCATTACCCCCGTAGCGTGGGCTTCATCTATCAATAACCAACAATCGTATTTATTAGCAATATCGATTAATTCAGGTAAAGGGCATAAGTCACCATCCATACTAAAAACACTGTCAGTAATAATTAAACAATGACGATAATCAGAACGATTTTTAGCTAATTTATGAGTTAAATTCACACAATTATTATGGCTATATTCTATTACTTTACTTTGACTTAATTTAGCTCCATTTTTGAGACTAGAATGGTTATATTCATCAGCTAAAATTAAATCTTTTTGATTCATTAATGCTGATATAACACCAATATTAGCACTATAGCCTGAACTAAATACTAAGGCTTTTTCCGTATTTTTCCACCGTGCGATCGAACCCTCTAAATCTTCATGTAACTTACGATGTCCACTGAGTAATCTTGATCCAGTGCTTCCTGTACCATATTGATAAATAGCCTCAATAGAAGCCTCCATTAACCGCTTATCCGAAGCTAACCCAAGATAGTCATTACTGGCAAAATTGACTAATTTTTCCCCTTCTAATTCAATGATTGCCCCCGATAACCCCGTAATGGTTTTTTCTTGACGATACCAATTAGCTCGTTTGATAGTATTTAAAGACTTAGAGAGGTATTCGGAAAGAGTCATAAGCTAGTTTGGATTTAAGTTTACTGATAGAGGTAGGCATCGGGGCATCGGCAAAAGGCAACGACGAAATATGGTTAATTTTTAATTCTTAATTCTTAAATGGTATAATCCTTATAAAATAGGTTTTATAATCAATTATAATATGGACGGTTTAACATTCTTTCAAAATAGTGCAGGGCAGTGGCGATCGCAACGAACAACCCATCATTTACCTTTCCGAAGAGCAGAAACAGGAGGTTCTCAGATAAAAGTAGAAACCTTAACTAAAGATGATCCCAAAATAGTCGAAATTTGTCAAATGCACTCCTTTAATCCAGACTTATCCGTAGGAGGCTCTTATGTAACATGGGATGGATCAATGCAATGGGATAAAGAAAATGAAGATCACAAAGGTGAGACAGTTTTTGCTTTAATTCCTACCGCCGAAAATCCCCGTCAAGGAAAATTACTTAGAGAAAGAGGTTATGCTGAAATTGTACCCGTTGCAGGAGAATACTATTTAGATCACGAAAACGCTCTTGTGCTAACTACAGAGTACGAAACCATGACTATTCATGAAAGATTTTGGTTTGTAGGAGATGACATTAGATTAAGAACCAGTACTGTACAAAGGTTTGGGGGTTTTAATACTGCTACTTTTTGTATTGAAGTGCGAGAAACAGACAATAACCAGTCTTCTACAGAAAAAAATAGTCCTAGTTTGTTAGATACTCCTTCTATCACTGGATGGTAATACTCGATCGTGAATAGTGAATATGTTGAATATCATAGAGTTTCACCCAACTTACTCAATGATAAATAGTTTAGCTTTACCATCAAAAGTAATTCGATAACGATTTAAAAAGTTGCGTCCTAAAATAATTAAACCATTGGTATCATCATCAGGACAAGCATAAACTTTAATTTTGATAAAATTTTCTTGATCAAAACTCATTAAAATTCGATAAGGAACAGTGATAATTTTACTATTTCCTACACCATAAATTATCTGATTATGTCTGCCTCTAATTAACGATTTTGGTTGTAATTTAGCAATAGTAGAAAAAGGAATAAGAGTACAATCAGCACCCGTATCAAGAATACCATCTTTTTCAATAACTGAACTACAATTATCAATATTTTTCAGTTGTAAACGAACTAAAGGAATTGGTGATTGATCATTAATTTCTGTATAATTACATTTAAACATTAAAATATTAAATTCTATTAAATTTTTATTTCTACCTTTTCAATAAACATTGATTTAACACCATATTTTTCTTCAACAAAATCAAGTAATTTTTCTTCATCATTGTCAAAAGCTAAAACCTCTCCATTTTCAAAATAAACATATTTACCTTGATAATTTTTCATAAGTTCTGGTAATTTTTCCTCAAAAAGTTGAGCTTGTTTTTGGATAAAATGATAGGTTTGTAAATCAGGATAAAGGCTTTTTGCTATTTCGGTATCGATGGCTATTTGATTGTTATTAATAATCTGATTAATGTCTTGTTTATGATCATAATAATAAGCTAAAGCACTTAAAATTAAAGAAGGATTCAGATGATTTAACTTAGTAATAACAGCATCTACGGATTGATGTAATCGTTTATATTCTTCGATCACCCAATAAACAGGAATTTGTGTTCCTTCAAGACAAATTATTTCTAATTCATTTTGTTTTATTCTTTCTAAATGAGGATATAAGGTAGCTGAAGACATAAAGATTAATTGTTAATTTTGAGATTATTTTAAATTCTTCTAACTTCTAATTTTTAGTATAAACTATTTAGTGATGATGATGATGGTGATGATGTCCTTTTGTATGACTTGCGGTGGCAAGACTAGGATTAATTACCATTGCTTCATCGTTGAGTAAGGATTCAATCTGAGGATTTGCCCATTGCGCCGCCATAGCACAAAATTCATCGTTATCGTTAACGCATTCCATCTGTACATAGTTGACGTTAGGATATTTTCTCTGTAATGATTCGATGATGTGTTCTACATCTAAGAGGGTTTCGTGGTTTTCTGTGGCAAAACCGATAGGCATAAATACTAAGGCTTTCGCACCCAACTCAATAAGATTTCTTCCTGCTAACTCTGCATTGGGTTGAGTCCATTTAATTAAAGGTGTTTGATGGTTTAACCAACCGACAGAAATCATGGGGTAACGATTAATGAGTCTTTCTCTGACTAAATCATAGAGTTTTTGACTTTCATCGATGCCAGAGGTAAAGCCTTTAGCTTCATGGGGACATCCATGATTCATTAAGACAATACCAATTTCTGAGGGGAGATACGCGCTACTTAAGCTATGACTGATTTCCCTTTCTACCATTTTCGCTAATAATTCAATGTATTCGGGTTCGTTGTAAAAGGAGGGAATATAGCGCATTCCTTTAATCCAATGCTCTTGTAAATTGGCAGGTTTGGCTAGGGCTTGGTTCACTTGCTCTACAGCGATACCACTGGTAAAGATAGAATCAACTACGAGTAAGGGGTAGATTAATACTTTATCAAATCCTTCCTCTCTAATTTGTTCTAATACTTGTTCGGGTAGGTGGGGGGCGCAAAAGTTGAAGGCTTTAAATACTTTGACTCGATCGCCCCATGTGTGTTGTAAGTGATGCTCTATGTTCGATCGTTGTCTTTCAAAGATAGCGTTATGGGGGGAGATAAAGTTACCGTGTTGATGACTCCATTCGTGTAAGTCAAACACAGCCAACAGTTTGGCGATGGGGGGATATATCCATGTTGGCACTGGTGCAAATTTTGCCGTTAAAAGGTTTAAGGCTTGTTCGTTATAATTGGCAAAGTCGTCATAACTTTCTACTTCACCATATCCCATTAATAATACTGCTACTCGATCGAGGGAGTTTTCGGTAGAGTTGTTGTCGATAATTCTTTCAGGAGTTGCAACCACAATTGTTTCCTTTCTGTGTCAATGGTTAATAATATCCATTATAGGGGCATTTTTTGAGAATGTAGAATTAAGAATTGAGAATTGAGGTGTGAATCCATATCCCACAGTGTAATAAATTACACTGCTAATGAGATAACGTTCAATAAATTGAACTCTTTGTCTTTTGCCTTTTGTCTTTTGCCTTTTGTCTATTGTCAGTATCTTTTATTCCGTTGTTAATATATAATATAGTTAGGACTTAAGCATTTATACTAAAAATCAAGATTTGAGAGATTGCTTCGTTACCTCGCAATGACAAAATATCGTTATCTTTGCATAAGTCCTGATACTTTCTATTTTGATTAAGGATTGCTTAAATTGACTTATTCTGCACTAGATTTAGACTTCGCTATTGACAGCATTATTGAAACGGCTAATTTTCTGGATAGTAAAGGTTGGACTCCAGCTACCAGTAGTAATTTTTCTCAAAGGTTAGATGATAATTATTGTGCTATTACCGTGTCAGGAAAACATAAGGGAAGATTAACCCCTGATGATATTATGGTGGTGGATTTGCAAGGTAAGCCCCAAGACAATAAAAAACCTTCGGCGGAGACTCTCCTCCATACAACTTTATACGCCAAAAATTCTCATATTGGATCGGTATTACATACTCATTCTCTCAATAGTACCTTACTTAGTCTTTTAACGGAAAATTCTGCATGGAGATTAGAGGGTTATGAGTTGTTAAAGGCTTTTAATGGTATTTCTACCCATGAAAGTTCGATCGAACTCCCCATATTTGCTAATACTCAGGATATAGCCTTTTTAGCTCAACAAGTGCTGGAATATTTAGACAAAGGTATTCCCTGTTGGGGTTATCTAATTCGAGGGCATGGAGTTTATACTTGGGGTAGAGATATGGAAGAATCCCTCCGACATTTAGAATCGATCGAATATTTAATACAATGTGAGTTAGAAATTATGCGAATCAAAAGAAATTAGGAAGGCGAAAACCTTGCTGATTAATTATTTTAGCGGAATTAATAGTGTATGTTTTTTGTCTCATTATTTCCTGTTATAACATTTTTCTGCATAAAATACTTATCTCGATCGAACCTTCTTTGTCATTGCGAGGAAACGAAGCAATCTCTACTCGATCGAACTCCTTTTGTCATTGCGAGGCACGAAGCAATCTCCCCTCCCTCGAACTTCCCCTCTTTGTCATTGCAAAACATAAAATAATCTGATAAGGTCATAGAGAGGTAACGAAATAATCTCTGAAAGGAAAAAATAAGGATTTACCCTTAAGTACTGAGCAACTTTACACAAACTTTATATTAAAATTCAGTAAATACCTTGTGATATTTTTCCTTAACTTTGGGCATAATGAACTCGTAGATATAATGTAACTATTAAAAATTATGTCTATGTTTTTATATTTTTGATATTATATTAATAATTTTATAGCTTACCCACTGCAAAAGAGAGGAAATCGTTATGTTATTCGATCGAAGCAAAACCCAAAAACCAAAAAATTTAGCTCTTAAGTTTATCTATAATTTTCTATCTTTACAAAAACAACGTCAATTAGGAAACACTCTCACTGTGGGAGTATGTCTCGGATTAGTAGCGATTGCGGGTACAACAGTTTCCTTAATGAATGCAGGAAAGAATAAAACTAATGCCATAGCAGATGAACAAGCAAAACAAGCAATGGCGGCTGCAGAGGCTGGAGTTGCTCGTATTCAAGCACTTTTAGTGGAAAATCCAGATTTGGCTATTCTTTCTAACAGCCAGTGGACAGGTATAGCTAATGGAACTGTGGACAGTAATGCATTAAATCAATATTTGGATAATTTAGCTTCCAACAACTCTACAGCAAATAATCTTTTGGAATATAATACTGTAGTTAGCGATGTTCCAACTTGGGGTATTGAGAGTATATCAAGTAATTTATTTGCTTTTCTCCCCAATGATATGATTATTGCTAACAAAGGCAATTCAGGTAACAAAGGTAATTCAGGTAACTCAGGTAGCTCAGGTAATTCAGGTAACTCAGGAAGCTCAGGTAATTCGGGTAACTCAAACTCAGGTAATTCAGGTAGCTCAGGTTCCAATGCTTGTATTCCCTTTGTATCGGAAGATGAAAGTCCAAGTACAGTAACCCTAAAATTTACAGATCCAAAAGTCACTGAGATAAAAAATGGATTAACGGGGAATCAAAATCATGTGGATATTGTTTCAGGTACATCTATAAGTCTCAATGGAAATCCAGATGCCAGTTTTCAATTAATTAGTTACAAATTTGAAGGCGATCCTAATACTAGTGGTACTGGAACATTAATTATTGAAGGAGATTATCAAGACTCGTCACAAGCAAGAATAGAAGTTCAATTTCCTGTCGATATTAATTCAAACAAGGCTTCAGGTGGAGTACCTCTTCCCCTAAATTTCCCAGAAGCGGCTGGTCTTTGGGCTCAAAATTTTAGTATCAGTGGTGGTGGAAATCAAACAGTCAACTTCGATATACTAGACTCCTCTGGTTGTGTTAGTGGTGGTGTAGCTTGGAGCGCTCCTCCCAGTGGTGCGTTTAAGCATAATGGAGATCATCTATCATTTAGCACACTTTTCCCTCCCTTACCTTCAAAGCTAGATGAGAATAATAAGTTTACTATTCCCTCTGGAATATCTACCCTAAGTAATACTGATAAGAATTGTACTTTAACGCCTACATCGATTTCAAGTGAATACAAATATACGGGAGGTTGCAATCCTATTAATGTAGATATTAGTGGTGGTAAAACTGTCAAAATTTATTCTGATATTGCCGTTCCTACAGTTACAGTTACTGGACTTAACAATAATCCTGGTCGAGTAGTTGTTTATAGTAATGATGGGTTGTCTTTTGGCTCAAGTGCTCCACTATCAAATGCTGATCAATGGAAGCATATTCAATATTATGTTGCCTCTGGAGATGCCGTTACAAATGGAAATCTAACTTCATCTGGTTTCATTTTTGCTCCTAATTCTACATTCCGCATTAATGGTGGAGGTACAGGAACTCATACAGGACCTATTTGGGCTAAAACCTATGATACTGGTGGTGGCGGTAATAGTACGTTAAATCCTTCTTTGAGTCGAGCTAATTTTGAATATTTAGAACTGTTTAAAGTAGATTCTGATCCTCTTATTAAGATTGGTTCACCTCAAGGATATACCAGAGTCGCTATTCAATAATAATACGATATTTCTCAAAACAAAATTTAATCGATCGTCCTTCGGGGCGATTTTTTTTGTGAGTTACAGTCAAGATAACTGTTTTACGGGATTCAGATATATAATAAAATCCATTAGACTAAATTTATCTAAATTAGCTATGACAGAATCAATATTAATAAATCTCAAGGAATTATACGAAGTCGATAATTATTTATGGATACAAGAAACTGTAAAATTATTAGAAGAAAAAAAATTTAATGACTTAGATTTAGATAACTTAATTGAAGAAATTGTGGCTATGGGAATTAGTCAGAAAAGAGAACTAAAAAGTAGGCTAAGAGTTTTAATTATGCACTTATTAAAATATCAATATCAGTCACAAAAAATCTCTGAGAGTTGGTTGAGTACAATTATTGAGCAACGTTGTCAGTTAGAAGATTTACTAGAATTTAATCCTAGTTTACGACAATATATTGTAGAAATTATAGAGAAGTGTTACCTCGAAGCAAGAAAAAATGTTAGTAAAGAAACAGAATTGCCTTTAAATCAATTTCCTCTTGATAATCCTTTTACTGTAGAACAAATATTAGATGAGGATTGGTTTCCGAAACTTTAATTTTAAATGAGAGATTGCTTCGTGCCTCGCAATGACAGGGAAGGGTTTGATCGAGGTTTATGAGTTAAAAGGGTTCGATCGATTATAATGTTAATTAAATTTTTTTATCACAAAAAACTTACTTAAAAATGAAGTTTCAAGTAATATTTACCTTTGACTCAGAATATAATGGTTATGTAGCTGAAGTTCCTAGATTACCAGGTTGTGTTAGTCAGGGAAAAACAATGGACGAGGCGATCGCAAACATTAAAGATGCAATTCAAGGATATTTATATGTCCAGAATAAACATCAAATTGATGAGTTAAAAGAAGAAACAATCTCATTCATTGGGGAAGTAATTGTCTAAATGGGACTTTTATCTAATATTTCAGGAAAAAAAGCGGTCAAAATTTTTTGTAAATTTGGTTATATTGTGGATCATCAGACAGGTAGTCATATAATATTGTGGCATAATTCTAAAGCAACTTTATCAATACCTAATCATAAAGAATTAGCTCCCGGTTTATTGAGAAGTTTAATTCGTCAAGCTAGTATTTCCGTTGATGAGTTTTTGGCACATAAATAATCACCGAAAGTGGCGCTGTTCGATCGAGATTATGAGTTAAAAGGGTTCGATCGATATGAGAGATTGCTTCGTACCTCGCAATGACAAAACAATTCATGGTGATGAAGGTTCGATATAATAATGGAAAAGTTCGAGAAATAAGAATTACTTTTGTTGTTGTTTAACATAAAAATCAACAAGATTACGAATCATTGCCTGATAAGAAGCGTTGTGATGTTGAGCTTCACGTTTAAAAAAGTCGATACTTTCTTTTGTAAACTCCATTGTTATTCTTACTGTGTTTTTTTTCGGTACTAACTGCTCTGGTGGAGGCAGAAAATCTGTGACGATTGTAACATCACCAATAGGATATGCAGGATCAGGTGTTGTGTTTTTCATAAAATTTCCTCCATTTACGCCATTGTGCCGCACCAAATATACGAATTATTCCATTACGATAAGTAAAACGCACCGTTAAAACACGGTTTTCAACCTTCCCAATACAAAACCAACGTTCCTCAAGTTCGCTGTGTTTAGCATCATGGATAATTAAACGATGGGGATCGAAAAAAGCATACTGAGCAGTTTCAAAGTCAACACCATGTTTGATTTTGTTATTTGCATTTCTTTCACTATCCCAATCGAATGTTGAACTCATATTATTTTACCATAAAAATTATACATATAATTTAATGATTTTAAATCATTTGTCTTAAAAAAATGGTTTTCTCAAAGAACAAAGGAGTGATCGAGGTCATGAGGGTTCGATATAATAAAGACAAAGTTCGATGGAGGGAGATTGCTTCGTTTCCTCGCAATGACAGGGAAGGGTTCGATCGTCTGAGGGGATTCGATCGAGGTGATAAGAGTTCGATATAATAAAGGAAAAGTTCGATCGAGGTATAATCAAAAACATGAAAGTAAGCACATTACCTAAATATAGTATAAACCCTCCCCCGACAGAGAAAGAATTAAAAAGAGCAAAAGAACTAATGAAAATAGCTTTTGCCAATGTGGAAAAAAATATTTCACAGAGAAAGTCTAAAACGAAGGAGGAAAGTATAAAAGAATTTGAGGAGCTAAGACAAAAAATTATTATTCAGTGTGAAGAAAACGGAACTTTATAATGGTAAGTAAAAAGCCTTTAGTCGTGCTTGATACTTCTGTTTTTATCTCGGCTTATTTAAGTAGTAACGAGCTGACTTCTCCTAATAAAATATTGAATCTATGGCAACAAAGCTATTTTATCTTAATTGTTACTCCTTCGTTAATTGAAGAACTAATACTTGTTTTGCAAAGAAAAAAAGTAGATGAATTATACATTATTAGTTTAGTAGAAAAAATTAGAGAAAAATCTCTTATAAAAAGGGGAATATATGAAACGAACTATTTAGATAATATAGACCCTAAAGATAACATTTTTTTGTCAGCTTGTTATGAGGGGAAAGCCGATTATTTAGTGTCATTAGATAAACATTTACTAAATTTAAAACATTTTCATCAGACCTTAATTTTTAATCCTCAATCGTTTCTCAATCAAATTTATCAATACAATACTATTCAATGATTTATATAGAAGGCGGTTTTATTCGGATTTTTGGGTTGAACAGTGTTTAACACCTACAAATAAATTATAATAGGTTTGATCGTGTTTATAAGAGTTCTATATAATAAAGGGAAAGTTCGATCAATCGACATAAAGAGGTAATTATGAGAGTAATAGAAAAAATTGATTTAAAACAATTATATGAAATCGATGATGATTTGTGGTTAGAAGAAACTATTGATTTATTGAAAGAAAGAAAGTTTAATGAATTAGACTTAGAAAATTTAATCGAGGAATTAGAAAATTTGGGAAAAAGAGATAAATTAGCTGTTGGTAGTTTATTGGAACAAATTATTCGACATATCTTATTACTGACATATTGGGATATTGAATATGAAAGAAATCATCGTCATTGGAAAGCAGAAATAAAAAGTTTTAGAAAGCAGTTAAAAAAAGGATTAACTACTAATTTAAAAAATTATTTAGCAAACAATTTAGAGGAAATTTATCAAGAAGCTATTGATTATGTTCAAGTGAAATCCAATCTCAATATTTTTCCTTTAGAATGTTCTTATACTTTGGATCAGTTACTAGATGATGATTGGTTTCCTCCCGTGAACAACAATTAATATATAAATAAAATACAAGAAGAAAAGGTGCGATTTCGATCGCTAAAAGTAGCACTGTTCGATCGAGGTGATAAGAGTTCGATATAATAAAGGGAAAGTTCGATCGATATGGGAGATTGCTTCGTACCTCGCAATGACAAAATAGTTGGTATAATCAAGGAAAAGTTCGATCGAGGTAATATAATGATTAAAAGGGTTCGATCGATATAGGAGATTGCTTCGTTTCCTCGCAATGACAGGGAAAGGGGTTGATCGTGGTGGTGAGAGTTCGATCGATTAGATTCATTTTTAGGTAATATATGCTAATACTGCATAATATTCAAAAAATGAAGTTTACTCAGTATTTTTTAACAACTAGACAAAGAGAAGATAGAAAAATTATCAAATTAGAATGGATAGAAAATGTTATAGCTAATCCTATTAAACAAGAAATTCAAGCCGATGGTAGAATAAAATTGTGGGCAGTTATTCCAGAAATGGAAAATAAATATTTGCGTGTAATTCTTTTACCAGATGGAGAAACTGTACATAATGCTTTTTTCGATCGTAGTTTTAAACCATGAAGATAAAATATTTTGCGGATACTGATACTCTTTATATTGAATTAAAAGCAATGGAAATTATCGAAACGAAGGATTTAGATGATAATACTCTCATTGATATTGATATAGAAGGAAATATTTGTGCTATTACCCTTGAACACGCTCAAGAAAGAACTGATGTATTAAATTTTTCTTTTGAACAGGTTGTGGCTTGAGGTTTTGGAAAAGTGTGATCACTGAAAGTGATGCTGTTCGATCGCTAAAAGCGGCGCTGCGCGATCGAGTTTATAAGAGTTCTATATAATAAAGGAAAAGTTCGATCGATATGAGAGATTGCTTCGTGCCTCGCAATGACAAAGAAGGTTCGATCGTCTGAGGGGGTTCGATCGATTATAATAAATTAAAAGAGTCATTGTAAGAGGATAATTATAATATGAATATTGTTTTAAATAATATAGAACCTGTTTTAATTAATAAACTAGAAATTATTGCAAAAATAAAAGGTATTTCTCTAGGAGAAGAAATTAAATTAATTGTGGAAGATTATATAAATAAAAATATCACTAAAACTCCTGAAGAATTAGGATGGAGTGAAGATTTTTTTGATAAAACGGCAGGTATATGTGCTGATGAGCCGATTATTATTGATGATATATAATTTTAATTTGTGGAAAAATAACTGAATTTAATGATGTTATGTATTTGTTAGATACCAATGTGATTGTCAGATATTTGAATCAAAAATCACCCTTAATTATTGAAAGATTAAAAACTATAGCAGTTAAAGATATTTTTATTTGTTCCATTGTAAAAGCTGAATTATTTTACGGTGCAAATAAAAGTAATAATCCTTCCAAAAATTTGTCGAATCAAAAACTTTTTTTAGATAAATTTACCTCCCTTGATTTTGATGATAAGTCTGCTCAACAATATGGCATTATAAGAGCTTTTTTGGAAAAAAAAGGAACTCCTATCGGTGGAAACGATTTATTAATTGCATCGATCGCTATGGCGAATAATCTTATTCTGGTTACTCATAATACTAGAGAATTTGCAAGAATAGAAGGGTTATTATGGGAAGATTGGCAGGAAAAATAATTAATATTTAACATTAGCAATAAATGAGAGAGAAATATATATAATTAAGTGTAAAGAGTTCGATCAATTTTAATGAGTAAAAAGAGTTCGATCACTGAAAGTGGCGCTGAGCGATCGAGGTGATGAGGGTTCGATCGGGGTTATAGGGAGTTCGATATAATAAAGGAAAAGTTCGATCAATATGAGAGATTGCTTCGTGCCTCGCAATGACAAAGAAGGTTCGATCGTCTGAGGGGGTTCGATCGATTATAATGAGAGGAAAGTTCGATGGAGAGAAAGAGGTAATTATGAGAGTAATAGAAAAAGTTGATTTAAAACAATTATACGAAATCGATGATTATTTATGGATACAAGAAACGGTAAAATTATTAAAAGAAAAACAGTTTAATGAATTAGACTTAAGTAATTTAATTGAGGAGTTAGAGGATTTGGGTAGCGAAAAAAAATACACAGTAAAGAGTCTTTTACAGCAAATAATTAGACATTTATTATTAATTCAATACTGGGATAATGAAAGAGAAAGAAATTATGCACATTGGGAATCAGAAGTTATTAGTTTTCGTGATCAAATTAATGATCGAATGACTAAAAATTTTTACAATTATTTAGGAGAAAATATTAACAAGATTTATCAAAATGCCAGAAAATATGTAAAAGCTAAATCAAGGTTAGATACTTTCCCCTTAGAGTGTCCTTATACTTTAGATCAATTACTAGATGAGGATTGGTTTCCTCCAGTGAATAACAATGAATGAGAAAGGTTCGAGGTTAGTGGAATTTGTGCTTATAAAGGTTCGATATAATAAAGGAAAAGTTCGATCGATAATTTCAGGGAGAAACTTTTAAAAGTGCCGAAAAAAATTAGAGAACTTAAATCTATGTTACTCAAGGCAGGGTTTACTTATCGTTCAGGTAAGGGAAGTCATACGGTGTGGAATCATCCTCTTTTAGAAAATAGCTTAACTCTTTCTGGGAAAGATGGTGCTGATGCTAACCGTTATCAAGAAAAAGATGTAAAAAATGCGCTTAAAGATTTAGAAAATATACAGGAGTAAATCTATGAACTATAAATATAGTATTCTTATTCAATGGTTAAATGAAGATCAAAAATATATTGTTAGTTTACCCGAATTTGGTCCTTATGCTCATACTCACGGGGATAGCTATGAAGAAGCCTTGAAAAATGGTCAAGAGGTTTTAGACTTATTAATTGAAGACTATCAAGCAAGGAATAAGCCTTTACCAAAGCCGATGAAAAATTTGGAATTAATAAATCATTAGAGTTTGATCACCAAAAGTGGCACTGTTCGATCTATATGAGAGATTGCTTCGTGTCTCGCAATGACAAAGAAGGTTCGATCGTCTGAGGAGGTTCGATCGATTATAATGATTAAAAGAGTTCAGTTCGATCGACATAAAGAGGTAATTATGAGAGTAATAGAAAAAATTGATTTAAAAAAATTATATGAAATCGATGATCATTTGTGGTTAGAAGAAACTATTGATTTATTGAAAGAAAGAAAGTTTAATGAATTAGACTTAGAAAATTTAATTGAGGAGTTAGAAAGTTTGGCAAGACGGGATAAGTTAGCAATAAGAAATTTATTAGAGCAAATTATTAGACATTTATTATTAATTCAATATTGGGATAATGAAAGAGACAAAAATTATCGTCATTGGCGTTCAGAAGTTACCAGTTTTCGGAGTCAAATTAATAAAAAAATAACCACGAACTTTTATAATTACTTACAAAACAATTTAGAAGATACATATATAGATGCTTACGATTATGTAGTAGATAAATCGGGAATAAATATTTTTCCTTCAGAATGTCCTTATAATTTAGATCAACTATTAGATAAAACTTGGTTTCCTGAAATCTAAATTTCATCTTCTTGATCGAGGTTATAGGGAGTTCGATATAATAAACGAAAGGTTCGATCAATGGAGAGAAAGAGGTAATTATGAAAGTAATAGAAAAAGTTGACTTAAAAGAATTATACGAAATCGACGAATATTTATGGATACAAGAAACGGTAAAATTACTAAAGAAAAAACAGCTTGATCAAATAGATTTAGAAAATTTAATTGACGAATTAGAAAGTACAGCTAATGAAATAAAATTCAATATCAGTGATTTATTGCAAAATATTATTAGATATTTATTATTATTAAATTATTGCCATGACAAAAAAGATAGAGGACAAAATTATCGTGATTTAAAAGCAGAAATTACTCATTATCGTATTGAAACTAATAGACGTATTACAGAAAATTTTTATAATTACTTAAACGATCAGATCGATCATATCTATGAAAATGCCAGAGAATATGTAAAAGCTAGGTCTGGACTTGATATTTTCCCCGTAGAATGCCCTTATACTTTAGATCACTTGCTAAATGAAGACTGGTTTCCTGAGTTATAAACTAAAAAAAGTTAATTGATTGAAAAAATTTAATTAAGGAGTAAGAAAGTTTGGCGAGACGAGATAAATTAGCATTACAAAGTCTTTTAGAACAAATTATTAGACATTTATTATTAATTCAATACTGGGAAGAAGAAAGAGACAGAAATGATCACCATTGGTGTTCAGAAGTTACCAGTTTTCGTGATCAAATTAACGATCGAATGACAAAAAATTTTTACAATTATTTAGGGGAAAATAGGGTCTTAATTTATAGAAAAGCTCGTAAATATGTTATAGATAAATCGGGCATTAATACTTTTCCTAAGCAGTGTCCTTATAGTTTAGATCAATTATTAGATGAAGATTGGTTTCCTCCGATGAATCACAATTAACACATAAACAAGACTAAAGAAGGAAAGTTTTGATCATTTGGCGAGGATTCGATCAAGGTCATATAATGAGTTAAAAGAGTTCGATCGATAAGAATTATTTTTGTTGTTGTTTGGAATAAAAATCAACAAGATTACGAATCATTGCCTGATAAGAAGCATTGTGCTGTTGAGCTTCACGTTTAAAAAAGTCAATACTTTCTTTTGTAAACTCCATTGTTATTCTTACAGTATTTTTTTTCGGCACTAACTGCTCTGGTGGAGGCAAAAAATCCGTTACGATTGTAACATCACCAATAGGATATGTGGGATCAGGTGTTGTGTTTTTCATAAAATTTCCTCCATTTACGCCATTGTGCAGCACCAAATATACGAATTATTCCATTACGATAAGTAAAACGCACCGTTAAAAGACGGTTCTCAACCTTCCCAATACAAAACCAACGTTCTTCAATTTCGCTGTGTTTAGCATCATGGATAATTAAACGATGGGGATCGAAAAAAGCATATTGAGCGGTTTCAAAGTCAATACCATGTTTTATTTTGTTATTTGCATTTGTTTCACTATCCCAATCGAACGTTGAACCCATATTATCTTACCATAAAAATTATACATATAATTTAATGATTTTAAATCATTTGTCTTAAAAAAATGCTTTTCTCAAAGAACAGAGGTGCGATCGCTGAACGCTGTTCGATCGAGGTTATAGGGAGTTCGATATAATAAACGAAAGATTCGATCGAGGTTATATAATTAAGTGTAAAGAGTTTGATCGATCGAGAGAAAGAAGTAATTATGAAAGTAATTGGAAAAGTTAATTTAAAAGAATTATATGAAATAGATGATTATTTATGGATACAAGAAACGGTAAAATTATTAAAAGAAAAAAAGTTTAATCAATTAGACTTAGAAAATTTAATAGAGGAATTAGATGATTTGGGTAGAGAGAGAAAAAACAAGGTAGAAAGTTTGTTAGAACAAATTATTAAACATCTTCTTTTGCTTGAGTATTGGGAATCGGAGTATGAGTTTAATTCGGCTCATTGGGAGGCAGAGATTACGGCTTTTCGTACTCAGTTAAGAAAATCTTTAACAACTAATTTATACAATCATCTTCAACAAGAACTAATTAGTATTTATCAAGATGCTTTGAAATATGTTAAAAGAAAAAGTCGCTTAAATACCTTTCCCAATCAATGTCCATATACTTTAGAACAATTATTAGATGAAAATTGGTTTCCTTCAATAAATAATAATTAACACATGGGCAATACTCAACAAGGAAAGATTTGAGGGAGGATTTAGGGAAATACATTGATAAAGTTCATTCGCTAAGTCTTTAAGAAACTCATTTTGTGTACGATAATCTTGATTTAAAACCGATATACAAGTAGGTTAGAATGAACAGTAACAAAAAAGCTATAGTGATTAAATCACGACTCAAGAAGTAGGGTATTCCTCCCCCTTTTTTTACTTTTAAACAATCTATAATAATTGATAGACTTTAAAACATTACAATTAATGAAGTAAAAGTCCATATTGTCTAATTATTTTTATTACTTATATTTATTGTTTATTCGTTTAATTTTAGAGTAAAATGCAACCAACAAACCCCCAACAATTTACTGAAAAGGCATGGGAGGCTATAGTCAAAACTCCCGATATTGCTAAACAAAATCAACATCAACAAATCGAAAGCGAACACCTCTTAAAATCTCTTTTAGAACAAGAGGGATTAGCTGTTAATATCTTTAATAAAGCTAACGTTAGTGTTGCTCGTTTAAGAGATAAAGTTGATGAATTTATTGCTCGTCAAGCTAAGATTAAAAACATCGGTGATTCTGTCTATTTAGGCAAAAGTTTAGATACCCTTTTCGATAGAGCTGATAATTATAAAAAACAGTTTGATGATGATTTTATTTCGATCGAACATATCATCTTAGGCTATGCACAAGATGACCGTTTTGGCAAGAAATTATTACAAGAATTTAACCTAGATGAAAATAAATTAAAATCCATTATTAAAGATATAAGAGGAAGTCAAAAAGTGAGTGATCAAAACCCAGAAAATAAATATGAATCTTTGACGAAATACGGTCGAGATTTAACCGAATTAGCCAAACTTGGTAAGCTCGATCCCGTTATCGGTAGAGATGATGAAGTTCGCCGTACTATTCAAATCCTTTCCCGCCGTACCAAAAACAACCCCGTCTTAATTGGTGAACCGGGGGTAGGTAAAACTGCTATTGTGGAAGGATTAGCCCAACGTATTATAAACCGAGATGTACCCGAATCTTTGCTCGATCGAACCCTCATCGCCTTAGACATGGGCGCGTTGATTGCTGGTGCAAAATATCGAGGGGAGTTTGAAGAAAGACTCAAAGCCGTATTGAAGGAAGTCACCGACTCTCAAGGCAATATTATTCTATTTATCGATGAGATACATACCGTTGTTGGTGCTGGTGCGACTCAAGGGGCAATGGATGCAGGAAACCTTTTAAAACCCATGTTAGCACGAGGTGAATTGCGTTGTATCGGTGCGACTACCCTCGATGAATACCGCAAGTATATCGAGAAGGATGCCGCCTTAGAGAGACGTTTTCAATCGGTTTTCGTAGATGAACCCAATGTAATCGATACTATCTCAATTTTGCGCGGTTTGAAAGAGCGCTACGAAGTCCATCACGGGGTAAAAATTGCCGATGGTGCTTTGGTTGCCGCCGCTATGCTTTCTAATCGTTATATTACCGATCGATTTTTACCTGATAAAGCTATTGATTTAGTGGATGAATCTGCCGCTAAATTAAAGATGGAAATTACCTCCAAACCAGAGGAATTAGATGAGGTCGATCGAAAAATTTTACAGCTAGAAATGGAACGTTTATCTCTTAAAAAAGAGGTAGATCAAGCATCTGTTGAAAGACGGGAAAAATTAGAGCAAGAATTAGCGAATTTAAAAGAAGAACAATCCGCTTTTAATGCTCAGTGGCAGGGAGAAAAAGAAGCGATCGATCAAATTCGTAATTTAAGAGAATCTCTCGAAAAAATTAACCTCGAAATTCAACAAGCCGAGCGTGATTATGACTATAATAAAGCTGCCGAATTAAGATACGGAAAACTAACGGATATTCAAAGACAAATAAAAGATAAAGAGGCATTATTAGCAGAAAAACAGACGAGCGGAAAATCTCTTTTAAGGGAAGAAGTTACCGAATCTGACATAGCCGAAATCATCTCAAAATGGACTGGTATTCCTATTAGTAAATTAGTGGAATCTGAGAAAGAGAAATTATTACACCTTGAAGATCAACTCCATGAGCGAGTAATCGGACAAAATGAGGCAGTTATCGCCGTTTCTGACGCTATTCAACGCTCTCGTGCAGGTTTAGCCGATCCTAATCGTCCTACCGCCAGTTTTATCTTTCTAGGTCCTACGGGTGTCGGTAAAACCGAGTTAGCTAAAGCCTTAGCTCAAATTCTCTTTGACACGGAGGAGGCGATCGTACGGATAGATATGTCAGAGTACATGGAAAAACACACCGTTTCTCGTTTAATGGGTGCGCCTCCGGGATATGTTGGCTATGAAGAAGGAGGGCAACTCACCGAAGCCATCCGCCGTCGCCCTTATTCTGTGGTATTATTCGATGAGATTGAAAAAGCTCATCCTGACGTGTTTAACGTGATGTTGCAAATCTTGGATGATGGACGCTTGACTGATTCTCAAGGGCGTACCGTTGATTTTACCAATACTATCATCATTATGACCAGTAACATCGGTTCGCAGTATATCCTTGATGTATCGGGAGATAACTCGAAATACGATGAGATGCGTAGTCGGGTGATGGAAGCCATGAGGGCGAGTTTCCGTCCTGAATTTTTGAATCGTATCGATGAAATAATCATCTTCCATAGCCTTGAAAAATCGGAATTGAGAAATATCGTCAAAATTCAAGTAAAACGCCTAGAATCCCGCTTAAACGAGCAGAAAATGGCATTAACATTGACCGATCCAGCCCTCGATTTTCTCTCTGACATCGGTTATGATCCAGTATATGGTGCAAGACCTTTAAAACGAGCAATACAAAGATACTTAGAGACTTCGATCGCCAAAGCGATTTTAAGGGGAGAATTTAAAGATGGAGATACAATTTTAGTCGATGTCGAAGACGAAAGATTGAGTCTTAAAATTGCTTAACCTTCACCCCCAACCCCCTCTCCCACAGGGAAGGGGGAATTAAAAGTAGGGTGGGCATTGCCCACCTTTTTTGATTATGAGGTAATCTAAAAATTAGCTTTAATACCTGACTATTTATTAATTTTGAATCCTTTATAAAAGTATGAATACACAATTAGTTAATTCTCTAACTAAAATTATTTTATCTCTTTCAGAAGAAGAAAGAAATTTATTAAATAAACAAACAAATTTAGATAATAATAATTCACCAAAACTTAATACAATTCAACAAAATATTATTGATTTAGAAATTCAATTAAAAAACTATGAAAATAAATATAAAATGTCCTCTTATGATTTTTACACTCAATTTCGTCAAGGAAAATTAGGGGATGATATTGATTTATTTGAATGGAGTGTTTTTTATGAAATGTTGTTATCCGCAAAGGAAGAGTTAAAATAAGATAATAATGATAACTCTGGAAAATTATATTAATTTAATAAAAGAAAAATTAAACACAAGTTTAGTTATTAAATCCTTTAAAATTATTGATGAAAGAATTTTATTTAAACGGGGTTATTTTCGGGCAAGAATTACCTTAATTAATCAAGATTTTCTCGAAGTTGCACAATCTTTTACGTTAATTGATAGTCGATTAGTAACATTAAGTTATCGTTATCAATGGATGAATGAAACTAAGCAAAAATTAAGAAAACGTTGGGATAATGTTGAGCATTTTCCCGATTTGCCAAATTTTCCTCATCATGTTCATATTGAAGATGAATTGATCGTAAAACCTAGTGAATCAAGAAATATTTTACAGATTATAAACTTAATTGAACAGGAAATAAAATCAATATAAACTTTTATTATCATGAAAAAGTTATGAACAATAAAAATGTTTATCAAAGTGATATTTTAGCATCTATTCATGAAACAGCATCTGATTTACACTCCTTAGATTTGTTAAGTGAATCTAAAATGAAAGAATTTGACGAGATATGTTTAAGTCCAATTCAATCTCTTAAACCAGAAGAAATTAAAGCTATTCGTCAAGAACAAAATTTAAGTCAAGAAGTATTTGCCAAATATTTGAATGTCTCTTCTCGTTTAATTTTACAATGGGAAAATGGAGAAAAAAAACCTAAAGGCTCATCTTTAAAATTGTTAAATCTTGTTAAAAATAAAGGAATTTCTATTTTAATTTAATTATCCAAAATGATTTGTAAATGTCTTTAATTAATATTTTTTTTGTAATTCATATTCTTAATTTTTACCCATTAAAACTATAGTTTAATTTCGATCGAGAAGTCAGAGTAGTAGGCAATGTCAACCTTTTTTGATTATGATTTTTAATTGTTAATATCAGATTTTTTAGAAAAATATTGCACATTTGGTAAATTCAGAAAATGATCATCAGACGTAATAATTTGCACTTTTTCTTGTACGGCAGTAGCATAAATAATTGCATCGGCGAAACTTAGCTTAAATTGGCGAGATACTTGTGAAGTAAGAATAGCTAAAGATTCGCTTAAAGGAATAACTTTACCTTGTTGGGTTAAAGCAATAATTTCTTTTGCAAATTCCTCATTTTTTTCACGACAAATCCACTTATGTAATTCGTATTGTATGGAAGTTGGCACAATAAGATCATTTATATTAATTAAATAAGGTGCAAATTTATCGGCTAAAATCCCGTCTGTTAGCCATTCAATCCATCCACAAGTATCAACAAGAACTTTCATACTCTCTCATTACGATCTCGAATATTATCAATATTTGCATCTTTTAAAATACCTCTCAAGGATTCCATCGTTGTTTTTTGAGGTATTAAGGATATTAAATCATTTTTGATGACTAGGGAAAATTTTTGTCCTGCTTTTAACTGTAAACTCTCTCTAATTTCTGGAGGGATAACAATTTGATATTCTTTTGATAATGTAACTTCTAACATATTTTTTGGTTATAATTTCGATCGAATTGAGAACTTTTATAATTTCGGAATAAATAAATTATAATTATAAATCAGAAATAACTAAACCATAAAAATATTGATTATGAATGCTGAATATACTGCTATTATTACAAAAGATGGAGATTGGTGGATTGGTTGGGTGGAGGAGATACCGGGTGCAAATGCCCAAGAAGAAACCAAAGAAGCAGTTACAGATATTATTAAAATTCACCATCAACAAGCTAGAAGTGAAATAATTTTTTAGCATCCTTATTAGCTTGTTTTGTTAGAATAACTCGCCACATTACCAATCAATATCCTGAATATCAATACATTCCTCTATAGGGGTGGACGCTTCTTGATGAATAGAATCTACCATCTTGGGTATAGATTGAAGATATAGAGTTTCTTGGATTTCCTTCCATTTTTGCTCAGAAATTAAAACTGCCTTATCTGTTGTTTCTTCGATCAAAATAGGTTGATGTTTTTGATTAATTTCTGCAATTATTTTACGCAAATCAAGTTGTGGTTGATTAATTTTTATGGTTTCCATGTTGGTTGAAATTTGTATTAGCTTTACTTATTCAATCATAAACGATGCCTTTAAAAATAGTATTTATATCAATACTTGAAATCTAATCTTAAAATTCTAAGATGGTGGGCATTGCCCACCCTACATTTTTAGAATCAAATCAAATTCCTTTAAGTTAAGCCCACATTCCGCACGTCAAAATGTATAAAGTTAGATTATGAGATGAAATAGTAAAAACCTGTCTTTATCAGTAAACTTAGATGCGTTCTTTCTAGCTTATCAACTCTGATGATGACCTAGCTTAGAAAATTTTTTATTGACAAAGAAATCAGATAAAAGTTATGATAGAGAATTGTGAGTTTTCTAGCAATAAATCTCCATGTCTATAAATGCAACTGCGATTATTCAGTCGATCGAGGCTGAATATCAGAAAGACAAAAGTACATTACCTTCCCTTAATGTCGGCGATACTGTCAAAGTAGGTGTCCGCATTCAAGAAGGAGGCAAAGAAAGAGTACAACCCTTCGAGGGTACAATTATCGCCATGCGTAATGGCGGAATTAACGAAACGATTACCGTGAGACGCATATTTCAAGGTGTAGGCGTAGAAAGAGTCTTTATGATTCATTCTCCTATTGTCGCCAACATTCAAGTTATTCGTCGTGGTAAAGTAAGACGTGCTAAACTGTACTATCTCAGAGATAGAGTCGGTAAAGCTACTCGTATTAAACAACGTTTCGATCGACCATTGGATAACGTCACCAAAAAATAGTCTGATTTCAATATTGTTAAGCTAACAAAGTAATTTTGTTGATAACTATTTATCCATAAAATTACCTACTCTCTTGATAATATTAACTTAATTTCTTGCTTGTTTAGCTCCAACGAACGATCAAAAAAAGTTAAATTGCTCAACCCCTTGACAAAATTTAACAAAAATCGTTATAGTATTTACATATACGTCCTTAGTTCAGTGGTAGAACGTCGGTCTCCAAAACCGAATGTCAGGGGTTCAAATCCTCTAGGGCGTGTTGGTCTAATCAAAAAGAAACAGAAGGTTAATAGACTCTATAATAGAGAGCATACATTTGGTGTCTAATTGACCCAGAAAAAAGTCTGTTATTGAGGGAAACTATTGTGACAAATAAAGAAACCGTCAAGGCGAAAAATGTTAGCACTGCACCGACAGAAAATAACAACCCCGACAAAGCCAATTTTGTAGAGGAAACAAAACAAGAATTAGCTAAAGTTGTGTGGCCTTCCCGTCAACAATTACTGAGTGAATCTGTAGCTGTTATTCTAATGGTAACATTAGTAGCTACTGTGATTTATTTAGTCGATAAAATATTTGGCTGGGCGGCTGGGAAGGTGTTTTAATGACTTTTACTCCCGACAATGAAGGAGAATCTACTCCTAAAAGAGCGGTAGGAAAACCCCGTTGGTATGTAGTACAAGTAGGTGCAGGTTGCGAAAAAAAGGTTAAAACTGACATCGAACAACGAGTTCATAGTTTTGATCTTGCCGATCGAGTCTTGCAAGTGAGAATACCTCAAAGTCCCACAGTAAAAGTCCGTAAGGATGGTAGTCGCTATAGTGGCGAGGAAAAAGTACTACCCGGCTATGTGTTAGTGGAAATGATCTTAGATGATGACGCTTGGCAGATGGTCAAAAATACTCCTAATGTCATCAACTTTGTAGGAGCAGAACAGAGACGAGCTGTAGGTAGAGGTAGAGGTCATGTTAAACCCATGCCATTATCCCCAAAGGAAGTCGATCGAATCTTCAAACAAATGGATGATGCTGAACCTGTGGTCAAAATTGATATGCAGGTAGGAGATCAAATTGTAGTATTATCAGGACCATTCAAAGACTTTGCTGGAGCAGTAATTGAGGTTAGTACCGAAAGAAGCAAACTCAAGGCATTGTTATCAATTTTCGGGCGTGACACCCCCGTAGAATTGGAATTTAATCAAGTAGAAAAACAAGGATAAAAGGAAACTTAAACAATGGCAAAAAAAGTCGTTGCATTAATCAAATTAGCTTTACCCGCCGGGAAAGCAAACCCAGCACCTCCCGTTGGTCCTGCATTAGGTCAACACGGTGTGAACATCATGGCATTCTGTAAAGAATATAACGCCAAAACGTCTAATCAAGTAGGGATGATTATTCCCGTAGAGATTTCTGTATTTGAGGATCGTAGTTTTACCTTCATTCTCAAAACCCCTCCTGCTTCTGAGTTAATTAAAACTGCCGTTGGGATCAAAAGTGGTTCAAAAGAACCCAACCGTAACAAGGTAGCTAAAATTACCAAAGCTCAATTAAAAGAAATCGCCCAAACAAAAATGCCTGACTTGAATGCTAATGACATTGAAGCGGCTATGAAAATTATCGCTGGAACTGCTCGTAATATGGGCGTTACCGTTGTTGACTAAAAATTCAACAAGGCTGATTAATAGGCATAGATGTTGAATAAAAAATCAACATAAATTCCGATCGTTCAAATTAAAAGTAATTTTATTTTGGGGAGAGGTGTTAAAACTTCGTTAGTTTACCCAAGGAGACACATAACGTAAATGAGTAGAAAAGTAAGTCGTAGATATAAAGAGGCGTTAGCTAAGGTAGAAGCCAAAGCCTACGCACCTCTGGAGGCGTTGCAATTATTAAAAGAAACCGCCACCGCTAAATTTGATGAAACGGCGGAAGTTCATATCCGCTTAGGGATTGATCCTAAATACACCGATCAACAGTTAAGAACTACTGTTAGCTTACCCAAAGGTACAGGACAAACCGTGAGAGTTGCGGTAATTACCAGAGGGGAACAAGTGAAAGAAGCTAAAACTGCTGGTGCGGATATCGTGGGGGAAGAGGATTTAATCGACGAAATTCAAAAGGGAATGATGGATTTCGATGTCTTAATTGCTACCCCTGATATGATGCCTAAAATCGCTAAATTAGGTCGTGCTTTAGGTCCTAAAGGCTTAATGCCTTCTCCTAAAGGCGGTACTGTTACCACTGATTTAGCAGGGGCGATTAATGAATTTAAAGCAGGTAAATTAGAGTTTCGTGCCGATCGAACTGGTATTGTCCACGTCTTATTTGGTAAAGTATCTTTCTCGGCAGATGATTTATTATCTAACTTAAAAGCAATACAAGAGACGGTCGATCGTCAGCGTCCTTCTGGTGCAAAAGGTCGTTATTGGCGTACTGTGTTTGTATCTTCTTCTATGGGACCTTCGATCGAATTGGATATTAACGCTTTAAGAGACCTTAAATTAAACGATTAAGATTATCGGTATTAGGTAGGATGTGTTAAAAAAGTCTTTTGAACAAGACAAAAGATAAAATCAAATAAGTTTTTTAAGTGATTGTAGGGGTTGAATAATATTCAACCCTTATTTTGTTTATTATGGTTGATATGTAATAAAATGAGATATTATCAGTAATCTCCAGTAAGTTGTGGTAAAAATCAGTAAGTCTTGAATAAGCTAAAATAAAGTCAAGATTTTTAACTCAACACCAAAAATATTATGATGAATGCCTATAAGCAATATCTGACAATTAGTACTTCTAAAGAATTGATATTATCAAATTTACCGTTTAATGCCGGGCAAAAAGTAGAAGTGATAATTTTACCTGATGAAGATGAAGAAAGTGAAAAAAGATTAAATGATTTGAAGGAAAAAATAGACATCGGCACAAAACAAATTGAAGAAGGAAAGATAGTAGATGGAGAAATGGTTTTTCAAGAAATTAAAGCCTCATTAAAACAACAATATGGGGTAGAATAATGGGGACTTATAGTTTTTCAGAAGAAGCCGTTAAAGATTTGAAAGAAATTTGTGACTCTGTAGCTAAAATAAACCCTCAATATGCAAGTAACTTATTTGATGCTATTCGGAATAAAAGTAAATTAATAGCTAATTTTCCAAATTTAGGTAAGAATTATTATAAACTTAAACCGAATTTAAAAGGTTTTTTAGTGGATGATTATGTTATTTTTTATTATCCCCAAAGTAATGGAATTATTATTACAAGAGTTATTAATGGTTATCGAGATTTAGAAAAGTTTTTTTCTGAATAAAATAATAACATCTCTGAGTTTTTCCGTTTGCAATTTTTACTATTATAGAATATATTTTTCATTATATTGATTTTTATGATCGAAACTTTAAAATCAAGCCTTATAATTTCCTGTCAAGCGCCTAGTGATTCACCCTTACATCATCCCGACATCATTAGTACGATCGCACTAGCCTGTGTTAATCAAGGGGCAAAGGGTTTAAGAATTGATAGCCCAAGCCACATTAAAGCCGTCAAAAAACTATTACCAGATATTCCCGTCATTGGTTTATGGAAACAAATGGGGTTGGATTCTTCGGTTTATATTACTCCTCGTTTTGAAGATGCGGTGGCGGTGAGTGAGGCTGGTGCAGATATTATCGCTATTGATGC
This sequence comes from Geminocystis sp. CENA526, assembly GCF_050753365.1. Taxonomy (NCBI): domain Bacteria; kingdom Bacillati; phylum Cyanobacteriota; class Cyanophyceae; order Chroococcales; family Geminocystaceae; genus Geminocystis; species Geminocystis sp. CENA526. The sequence goes on along the minus strand of NZ_JBLZFY010000004.1, from coordinate 17,772 downwards.
CACCCTCAGAAGTCGCCCTAACGGGGAAACTATGCCCCAACTTATCGCTAAGATTAAGCAGGAGTTGGGTAAGCCTATTATGGCAGATATTGATACCTTTGAAAGTTCGATCGAAGCGAGTCAAGCTGGAGCAGATTTTATCGGCACTACTCTTTATGCTTATACAGAAGCAACACAAAATCTCATTCCCCCTAGCTTTGAATTTATCGAGAAACTGGTTAAAACTATTGATAAACCGATTATTTGTGAAGGCGGAGTCAAAACACCCCAAGAAGTGAGAAAAGCCCTTGATTTAGGCTGTTTTGCGGTGGTTGTGGGAACGGCGATTACAGGTATTGATTTGTTAGCTAAAAGATTTACTGATGCCACGTTAAAATAAACATAGGAAAAAAGTACAATTAATTTTAAAAAGCTAATTGGGAAATCATTAAAATTTATGACTATTACCCCTATCAAAAAGACAACATTAACTCTTGAAGAATTTTTACAACAGGATTATATCGAAGAATCTCCTGCCTATGAATACATCAATAATCAAGTCATTAGAAAACCTATGCCTCAAGGAAAACATAGTCAGATTCAATACAAAATTTGTGAAATTATTAATCAATTTAACCAACCAGAAAAAATAGTTTATGCTTTACCTGAATTGCGTTGTACCTTTTCTAGTAGATCGATCGTACCAGATATTGCTATTTTTTATTGGGAAAGAATACCTTTAGACGAGGAAGGAGAAATAGCCAATCAATTTAATTCTTCCCCTGATTGGTGTATAGAAATTTTATCTCCCAATCAAAAACCCACAAAAGTAATAGATAATATTTTATTTTGTTTAGAAAATGGCACACAATTAGGGTGGTTAATAGATAGTGAAGAAAAAATAATTATGGTATTTGAAAGACAAAAACCCCTAAAAATTTATCGAAATGAAGAAATTTTACCAGTTATTAATTCCTTGAATTTAGAATTAACAGTTAATCAAATATTTTCTTGGCTTAAAATAAAATAATTTTGCTATTTGAAATAATAATAAACTAAAAAGCTCGATCGAACTCTCCCCTCTCTCCTGTACGGTAGGCTCGATCGTTTATCGTAAATAATAAATTAAAAAGAATGCTAATATTGTAATTATTGCTCAATAAATATTAATAATTTTTATAATCATGACATCAGCTTATAATTTAACTAAAGAAAATCAAGAAATCATTGTGAGATTAAATCAAGATATATTTACTGAAGAAAAGTTAACTAAATTTTTAGAATATCTTATGTTAGAAAATATTAGTGCTTCTAGCAAACTAAATGAAGAACAAGCTAAACAGTTAGCAGATGACATTGACACAACCGTATGGAATGCTATTAAAGAACGTATTTTAGAGGAATAATCAACTTTGAAATCACAGTCTATTATTATTGTTGATACTAACATTATATTTTCAGCTTTACTAAATAAAAATTCTAACTTTGCCTCTATTTTATGGCTAGGAGATTATAAATTTTATATTGCTGAGTTAGTTTTAGTTGAGTTGTTTAAATATAAAGATAAAATACTTAAACTGAGTAAACTATCGGAAGAAGATATTATTAGCTTTTACCATATTCTCTTGAAAAGAATTAATCTTTATAAAGAAGATTTAATCGCTGGAGAAAATTTAAAATTAGCCTATGATTTATGTAAAGATATTGATGTAAATGATGTTATCCATGTTGCTTTGACTTTAGAATTATAAGGAAAATTATGGACAGGAGATAACAAATTAAAGCGAGGTTTAATCAGTAAAAATTTTGATTTATTTTTTGCTCCCCCTCCTTTACCATAATTTTGAGGAAAGGCATAAAATCAACTCCGTGACGAAAATTAGTCCAGTTTAATGATAGCAAAAGCCTCAAAAGACTTAATAAAGTTCGATCGAACTTCTCTCCTCTGTACGGTAGGCTCGATCGTTTATCGTAAATAAGAAATTAAAAACATCGATCGATTTCTCCTAGGGCTTTTAAGACTCTTAACTCCAAAATCCCACAACCCATGATAAAATTTAGTTTTAGAGTTGAAATTTCAATCAATAATTATGACGACAATAGTAAAAACTCGGAAAATATATGATGAATTTCTTGATTTTATAGCGAAAGGAACAACTCCCGAAGAATTAACTAATTTTCAATTTTCTGACAAAGTGAAAGAAGAAATAGAAGATTTAGTTTATCGTGCCAAAAATGCAGAAATTACCAAAGAAGAAAAACAACAATTAGAGGAATTAGTCTTGATTGAGCATTTAATTGTAATGGCAAAAGCTAAAGCCTGTCAATATCTACAATCCTCTTTTCAAAAGGTTTAATTATGTCTCGTCCTTATCTCCCTCTTGAGTTAAAAAAGTTAGTCGCTAAAAGGGCTAACTATGGCTGTGAATATTGTTTGATGGCGGAGAAATATCGCCCTAGTGGTTGTCACATAGATCATATTATTAGCTTAAAACATGGTGGCGAAAATAGTTCTGAAAATCTCGCTTATGCTTGTTTACCCTGTAATCTTAATAAAGGAACTGATTTAGGTTCAATTAATCCCAAAACAGGTGAATTAGTAAGATTTTTTAATCCTAGACGAGATAAATGGTCAGATCACTTTTGTATCAATGATGGTCGTATTGAACCTTTAACAGATATTGGTGAAGTTACTGTTCGCATATTTCAATTTAACACGGAAGATAGAATTTTAGAAAGAAAATTATTGATAGAATTAAATCAGTATCCCCCTTCAAGGTAAATAAAAGTTCGATCGAACTCTCCCCTCTCTCCTGTACGGTAGGCTCGATCGACTTTTTTATTATGTTCAATCAAATTAACTCAATTTAATTTCCTCAATTTGATTCACTAAAATTTCGGTTTCTTTTAATAAACTATTTGTTTCTTGTAATAATTCTTGCAATCTTTCATTCTTAGCTTCAAAATTCTCTTGAGATAATTTTTGATCTTCCAAAGAATCTTCCAGTGTTTTTACACAATTATTAATTAACTTTTCTATGTTCGTTATATACCTTGAAAATTGTGCAGACTCTTGATCAACAAAATATTCAATTTGTTTCGCTAATTCTTGAATGTTCTCTTCAATTATTTTCGATACTTGTTTGACGTATCTATTAATATAAACTTTGTATTCATGTTCGACACGAGGAATTTCTAGCTTAACCAGACTACCTAATTTGACGGCAAAATTATTGTGAATTTTTCCAGCTAAAGGTACGTCAGCATTTATATCTACTTGATATTTTTGAGAATTAATAAGGGTACTAAAATTATCAAAATCAGAAATTTGATAACTTATATCAAAGTCAAATTGAGTTTTTAATTGTTTTTCCACATCCTTAAAAATATCCTTTATTTTAAGGTCAACAACATGAACATTAACACGCTCTCTATGTCCTATTATTGTGCCTTCAATTCTATCTCTATATGGAGAAAACCAATTTTCTAGGAATTTTCTAACATTTTGATATATTTCCTCACCAAATTTATCAGCTTCTTGTTTATTCGTAAATTTTCGGTTTGTTATTTTTTGTTCCCTTAAAAGTTTTCTAATTTGAGATTCTAAAATATCAGAAAAAGATTTACACTCCATTTCATCTTTTATATCTTTTAAGTCTTTCCTAAAATAGCTGATTCGCTCTGCAAATTTTTCTTTTAGCCATTCTTGTTGTTGTATAATTATTTTTTTATTTTCTTGTAGATTTTTTATTTCATCTTCTATCTTATTTTTGTCAGAATTGAGAGTCTTTAATCTCAGGTCTAATTCTGGTTTTATTTCATGTTTTAATATATTATCGCCCAAGTTTACAGATGTTTTAATTAACTTAGGCAAAATAGTCTTTAAAATATCTTGAATTGCATTATCAGTAAAATCACTAAAACCTGATTTATTCCATAATTTTTGTACTTTATTCTCTAACATTTGTGGTGTTGACACAGCTAACTCTTCTTCCCAATCAATTCCATAGACTTCCTCAGCAAAAGATTCCACCGTTTTTAAATCTTTCACTTCTTTATCAGGATTTTGAGACAACTCATTAATAAACGCACTAGCACATAATGCTTGTCTGCCCGATATAGGAAATATTCTGGCTTTTTCGGTATTTTCTAAATTAAATTGTGAGAAAATAAACTGATTTAATTTTTCATTATTAAGAGGATCGCTTTTTCTTCTTTGGTCAATTTTATTAACAATAATATAGAGATTTTCCTTATTAATTAGTTTAATTATCTCGTTTACTTCTGTTCTAATTTGTTCAGCAGACTCAGTATTAAGTTGAGTAAAATCCAAAACAATTAAGATTAAGTTGGCATTTTCTGTTAATTGTTTTTTGACGATGGGTGCTAGGGTGAAATCTTGTGTTGCTTCATTAGGACCGGGAGTATCAATTATGACCAAATTGCCCATATATTCTGTTTTGTTTGATACAGTCAATTGATTTTCAAAAGGTGTTCTTATTTTTGGACAATTCTTTAATTCGTACAGAGGACTATAAAAAGGTTCTAGTTCTAACAGATTTTTAACGAGAAAAATATTATATAAACGAAATATATTATTAAGTATAGTTAATGTTTCTCTAATCTCTTTATAGCCTTTTAACTCAGTATCAAATTGTATTTTGCCATCACGAATATCTGAAGCTAAGTCAATTAAATGAGGATAACTACCTAATGCTTTTTCTATTTCTGAAAATTCTTGAGCTTTTATACAGTATTTTAGTATCTTTTTTGTGTTATTACCGACAGTGATAAAAATTAAAAAATCTCAGTTAAATCTAAGATAAAATCAGGTAAAATATCTTCTCCTGACAAAACTTTTTGATTATTTACTACTTCTTTTTCTTTTCCTTGACGATATATTTCTACTTCTTTTTTATCGGGATTAATTAACCATCCTAACTTAACTCCATTATCTATATATTCTGCCATTTTGTCTTGAGTGTCTTTTAATGAGTCAGTTTTTGACATTAATTCTAAAACAAAATCAGGGGCAATGGGGGGAAATTTTATCCTTTCTTCTTCTGTTAAATTATCCCATCTTTCTTTTTGAATATATGCCACATCAGGTGAGCGATTACTGCCTTTTGGTAGTTTAAAACAGGTAGAAGAATCAAAGATATATCCTAGTTTTTTTTGACGATTCCAGATTCCAAACTCAAGATTTAATTCTGAATTGAATCTTCCTGTTTCTCCTCCTGTTGGTGGCACAATAATTAATTCTCCTTTTTGATTTTGTTCCAATTTTAGTTCAGGATTATGACGACAAAGTTGATAAAATTTTTCATCATCAATCTTAGAAATTACATCAAAGTTAATAGTATAAGCAGTCATTATCGTATTTCTCACCTCGATCGTAAGTAATTAGTATCATAACACATTCTTATTTCTTAATTAGACTTCGATCAGATTCTGACTAGAAACCCGAAATACCGTAAAAAAATTGTTCATTTTTGTAGATGCTTATTAGATTATATGGTGGTTTGTTGAGTAACCTCTAAGTAGAAGGAATAACGCATCTAATACCGTGTTTTTTTCCTTGATTATCTCCTAAATAACGAGGAATTAAATGGATATGAGTATGTTTAACTTTTTGCCCTCCTGCTTTATCAATATTAAAACCAATATTAAAGCCATCAGGATTATATTTTTTAGTGACAATATTCTTCACTTCATTTACCATTTGCCAACAATGAGTTTGCATTTCAAAAGATAAATTAAAGTAATTTTCTTCATGAATTTTAGGAATAATTAAACTATGTCCTTTGGTAAGAGGATAACCGTCTAAAATGGCATAGGCTAGACTTGATTCTGTGAGTAAAGTTAGTTTAGCATAAGGATTGCAAAAGATACATCTATGGTGATTATGCTTTTCTTGATTATAGTGGCAATATTCATAAATTTCGCAAAATTCATCTACATAGATCGATCGAAAAGGAAGATTTACTAAACATTGATAGGTATTTTTTTTGTGAATATAATGTCTTCTAAAACCTTCCGTTTTTAAGTCTCGTCTTACGGCAAAATAAGCCTTTCCTTTCCGTTTTAACAGTTGAGATACTGCCATAATAACATCTTCTTGAGACTGTTTAAAAATAACATTTAAGACATAAAAACAGCAGATAGTATCAAATTTTTCTTGAGGGTAAATAGGAAAATAATGAGGATCATAACCCTGAATTTTATACCCTTTTTGTGCTAGAATTTCAACATCTTTTCCGAAACCACAACCAAAATCTAATATATCCCCTTTTAACAGTTGATTTTTTAACAAATATTTTGCTGGAAATGAAATAGTGTCTCTTTCTATAGCTGTTAAATGACTATATTTATTTTCTGGCACGATGATTATGTTATTCAAAAATAAGCTGTTGTACTTTCAATCATAAACTATCTTTGAAAAGATATAACCTTAAGTTATCGAAATTAGGACTTACGCACCTCTAACGATATTCTGTCATTCCGAGAGTAGCGAAGGAATCTCAATCCCTTGATTTTTGGTACAAGTGCGTAACTTTTAAAAATTATGCGCATGGTATTTCTTTACATAAATTTACAAAATTGCAAAGTATTGCAACAAATTTGCTCTTTTTTTTCGTTAACCTTTTAAAATGAGTTTTTCAAATACGTTTATTTAAGGAAAAAATTTAATGTTATATCTCAATACCTTCTTAGCTAGTGTACCTGCTACCGTTGAATGGAGTCCTAGTATTGCTGTCACCATGATTATTTGCAACATTATAGCCATCGCTTTCGCTAAGTTTACCGTAAAATATCCTAGTGCTGATCCTCAATTACCTAGCCCTAGTTTTTTCGGTGGTTTTGGCTTACCTGCTGTTTTAGCCGCTACTAGCTTCGGACATATTTTAGGCGCTGGTGTTATTCTTGGTTTAACCAATTTTGGTGTTTTATAATCACACTCTACTGAGTAATGAGTGATAAGTAATGAGTAAAAAGTGGGCAAAGGCAAGAGGCAAGAGTTATTAATTGTCAATTCTTAATTCTTCATTCTTCATTCTTCATTCTCTATTAGTTTTTGACAAGGCGTTTTTCTAAGGATTCAACACGTTTGAGTGCGATCGAGTTTTTGGGATCAAATTCGAGGGTTTTTTGATAACATTCTAAGGCTTGAGAAACGAGGATTTTTTTCTCATAAACATTGCCTAAATTGTTGAGAGCGATGGTATATTCAGGATATAATTTAATTGCTTCTTTATAGTTTCTAATAGCAATATCATATTGTTCTTGAGAGAAATAAGCAAACCCTAAAGCATTATAAATTAATGCCTTATTTTCAGGTTCAACATCGTCAGCTTTTAAGGCTCTTTGCAATAATTGTACCGCTTGAACAAAGAGTTTTTTGTCTAAATAAATACCAGCCAATTCATAATATTCTTGAGCTGTACCTTTTTGATTTTTTAACTTATTTTGTAGTTTAGAAAAACGGGATTCTGTCTTGCGAGTTTTAATAATTTGTCTCAGTAAAACAATGGCTACTATACCTAATAAGCCTAATAAAATAGAAACATAAATTACTGGTAAATTTTCGTTCATAAATGTAAAACTTTGTCATAATTATTTTGTTATTATCTTATTTTACCATAACCTCGATCGATCACTTTAATTCTGTAAATATTGCCTTAAAAATAGTTAAGCTACTCCAAAACCTATATATTGCCTTACAAAAGCTGGTTTTAATCCTAAAATAATATCCTCTCTTTTTACTCCTTTTTCTAATAACATTTCTGCTATTAAAATATCAGTATTATTTTCTTGAATCCAGATTTTTTGTCTCTAATTTCTAAGTGCAATAATACGGTATAAATTCTTTTTTGTCTCTCCCAATCTAAGTATAATAATAAATATCGATACCAACGGGAACTGCTTCGCAGCGCGAACTTTTCATCAAAAATAGTTTCAGATTCGATGGTTTTTCCTAGAGGAATTATGTTAGCTTGTTGGTTTAAAAAGTCACAAATTATTTGATGATATTTACTTAATTTATCCACTGACTAATAACTTCCTCAATAATCATATTTTGACATAAAATGATCATCTTTTCCACACTTTAATATTAATAAATCACGGGTAATATTCCCATTATCTTTAATTAAAGCCGTTTTAACTATATTATGAAATTTATCTTTTACTGTCATTAAAAATTATTTTTTTGATATGATTATATTAGACATAAACAGATAAGTGTATATTAATTAGTTCTTATAATTTATCATAAATACTATAGAAAAGTTAAATTAATTTAATCGATAATTCTTCCATGAAAAAAAAGACAATAAAAATAGCAGTAATTGGAGATGTTCACGAAAATTGGAACGAATATGACCCTTTAGCTTTAGAATTTTTAGAGGTGGATTTAGCTTTATTTGTGGGAGATTTGGGTAATGAATCTCTCAAAGTTGTGGGAGATATTGCCAGTTTAAACTTACAAAAAGCAGTTGTTTTAGGCAACCATGACGCATGGTTTACGGCGACAGAATGGGGAAGAAAAAAATGTCCTTACGATCGAACTTTAGAAGATAGGGTACAAAAACAGTTAGACTTATTAGGCATAACCCATGTCGGTTATGGAAGTCTCGATTTTCCTAGCTTACAATTATCGGTGGTTGGTAGTCGTCCTTTCACATGGGGTGGTTCAAAATGGAAATATCCAGACTTCTATCGGCAACGCTACGGAGTGAATAATTTTGAGGAGTCAACGGCGAAAATAGTTGAGGGAGTAAAGAAAACCTCCTTTGATCATATCATCTTCATCGGTCATAATGGACCTTTTGGCTTGGGAAGCAACCCCGAAGATACCTGCGGTAGAGACTGGAAACCCCTCGGCGGTGATTTTGGTGATCCCGATTTTCAGAGTTCGATCGAAATTAGTCGTATATTAGGCAAAAAAGTTTCTCTTGTCACCTTTGGGCATATGCACCATACCTTAAGACATACGAAAGAAAGACTCCGAACGATCGTCAATCAAGACAATTATGATACTATATATTTGAATGGTGCATCAACACCTCGTATTCAAGAGATAAATGGAGAGAAGATACATAAATTTTCTTTAGTTACTTTAGAGGAGGAAAAAGTGACGAATATTGCTTTAATTTCTCTCAATGAAAAAATGAATATTGTTGAAGAAAAAATACTTTTTTCTAACTTTTTAGTAAATATTAAATAATTATAATTATGCCCCATAAGGCTTTTTAAAATATGAAAATAACTCTAACTATAATTCATATTTTGACTTTCATACTCGGTATCATTTTTAGGATAGATGTATGGGGATGGTATTTAATAATATTTTTTATACCAGAAGTTGTTTATCGACTGTGTTATTTTATTTTTTTACAACTTTTTATTATTTCATCGAATTTTGATAAGAGTATTAACTTAATAATGTATAGAGTTTCTATCGCTAGTTATTTACTAATGTCATTATTTACTAATGTCATTATTTGCTATAGATATGGCAGATACAGGTGGAGCTTATACAATGTTACATCTCATTGTTAATCCGTCTTCATTTATCGGTTTTATTTATTTATTTTCATTGGTATTAAACCTGATTCTTTTAGTTAGCTTAATAACTATAATCGTAGCAAGATTTTGGAATTATTTACAACTAAAGAAAAAGATGAAAGAAATTGTTTAAATAATCAGTGATAAATAACGATAAAAGATGAGTAAGTGAATTGTTAACTAACTATTAATTCCATATTTTTTATATGTTTTTAAATAACAAAAAAAACTTAACCATAATCCATATTTTGACTTTCATTCTCGGTATTATTTTTAGAGTAACTGTCATGGGATGGTTTTTGATCATCTTCTTAATCCCTGAAATTATTTATCGAATATGCTATTTTATTTTTTTACAACTTTTTATTAATTCCTCAAATTTTTCTAGTTCACTCAATCAAATATTTTACTTAATTTCGATTTCTAGTTATGTATTAATGTCATTATTTACCGTAGATTTTAATGATCTTAATAACTATACCATGTTGAGGATAATTATTGATCCTCCAGCATTTATGTCTAATTTTTATTTATTTTTAGTTTTCTTAAATTTGACTCTTTTAATTAGTTTAATCTCGATCGCAATTATCAGATTATGGAATAAATGGAAACTGAAAAAAAGCCGTGCTAAAAATCTTTAAATATTAGAAATATGGAAGATACTATTCTCCAATATACAATTAATTACCCTATTGATTTATTAAAACTATTCACTATTCACTATTCACTATTCATTATTCACTATTCATTATTCACTATTCACTATTCATTATTCACTATCCTTATCAAAATATTTTTTCAACACCCCCTATTTAGTTATTCCTTATTTTGATTAGTTATTTTTTCAACCCCTAACTCTTTGATATTAGTAAAAATAACTTCAGGCATCATATCTTGACCAAAAGTAGCCCCAGTGCTATGATGTTCGTAAATTTCAGGTACTGGTAAATTATCAAGAGAATCTAACAATTTAGGGTCTTCATTGGGTAATAATTTTAGTAAGGGTAAAGGTAATAAACTCGATAAATTGGTGATTAGTAATAATAGCCAAAGATGCTCAAAATTGGTTTCTGTTACTCCTAACCAATGGGTTAATAATGCCCCTAATTCATGAGACAACAATCCTGCTAAATTCCATATCGACATCAAAAGAGCGAAAAAACTCGCCTCGATACCTTTAGGACAAAGACGTGCTGACAAAACTAATACAGGCATAAAGGCAATTTGCCCCATTACGGTTAAGATAAGGCTATCTCCCAAGCTAAACCAATGATCATCAATGCCCAAAGTACGATTAAAATGGGTAACTAAGATTAAACTTGTCATGCCTAATAGGGAAGATAACACCACACTCCAACCTAACATGACTCGAAAGGGTATTTGTTTGAGCCAATTTTGATAGCATAAGATACCAATAAGGGAGGCTAAACTGGTAATAAGTCTAATTCTGCCTAAAAATTCGGGGGTAAATCCTAACTCATTCGTAGAGAAGAAGAAAAAAGCTGAATCAGCGCTAGGTGTACCCTGCCATAGAGCGATAAAGATAACTGGTGCTAAAATAGATTTTTTGGTAATGGTTTGCCATAATTGCTTAATTTGCCCTTTCAAGGGATTAGATATAGCATCTTTTTCCACAGGATTTTCCATGATTAACCCTGCTATACCCACTACTAATAAGGGAAAACAAGCGGTAATTAAAAAGACAGTATTGGTACTAAATTGTTGTAACAATGCACCGCTAAAATAAGCAGTAATTAAGCCTCCTAGCGCTGACATACCCCATGTAAGGGATTGTAGAGAGCCAGATTTGACGAGGGATTCATTTTTTGCCCTTTCTACTACTACAGAATCCACAATGACATCACTCATGGCAACTGAGAGGGAAGTTAATAAAATGGCAATAGTCGCACTCCAAGCATTATTTACTACTGTACCTAAACTTAGCCATGCGATCGAACCTAAAACTCCCGAAAGGATTAAATAACTACGACGACGATAACCAAAAAGAGGTTTACCATCACTCAAAAAACCGATGATAGGTTTTGTTACCCAAGGAATGGCGGCTATACCCATTAAGGCGGAAACTTGAGCAGGAGATAACATTAAGTCATCTTTGAGAAAGAAACTAACGGCAAGTCGTGCCAATCCCAAAATTCCCTGTACAAAATAGACAGTCAGAATAGCGAATAATTCTGGGGTGAGTTTATTGCCGAATAATAGCTTATCTTCGATGTATTGCTTGATTTGAGTTTTTTGATAAATATGAATAAACATTAACTATCTTTAAGTTTTATTGCTTAGTTTCTCTATCTTAGCGTGAGTTTCATTTTATGGTTACTTGTAATGAGTTAGGTGCGCATAAAAAGGTATTAACTTACGAGAGCATAATTTTTACCAAATATGACGTTTTCCATCAGGAAAAATAGTCGCCCAATTTGTTTGAGCTTGTTGTATTTGTTCTTCGGTAATATTACTATTAGTTAAGTTAGCACCGCATAAATTAGCACTGTCTAAATTAGCACCTTCTAAATTAGCACCTTCTAAATCTGCCCCCCTAAAATCTGCTGATTCTAACTCAGCTTTGAAAAAGTGAACTTTTCTTAAATTGGCTTTGTTAAAATTAGCGCCCGATGCGTTAGCACTATAAAAATTAGCACCTTCTAAATTCGCTTCTTCAAATTTGGCTTGAATCAGTTGAGAATTACGAAAATTAATATTAGGTATATTAGCGTGGGCAAAATTAAACTTATTAAATACCTGTTGACTAAAATCGATTCTGCCACGACTATAGGCATTTAATAAACTTTGAGGGGTGACTTGGGCAACATATTTACTCTTGCCTTGACGGGATTTTCTGGCACGGATTGCCATAGCTAAACGAGATGTAGCGGAAACATAAGTATTATCGTTACTTTCTGATTCTAAATTCGGAGGAGGAGTGACTGGTTTACTGTGGGTGAATAAATTTTGCTCTAGTTGTTGTTCATAAGGTACTATATCTAAGTCCACTAAAACTTCATCGATCGATTTGTAACGATTACGCACATCAACTTCTAACATTTTGCGAAGAATTTTGACAAAACCTGCACTAAGACGGACTTCTTTTTCCCATAATAATTCCCCTGTCAACTCGTCTGCCGCTATATCTTTGGGGGATTTTGCTGTCATTAAATATAAACAAGTCGCACCGATGGCATAAATATCACTGGAATAGATAGGACGCATTGCTAATTGCTCAGGTGGTGCAAAACCCATTGTACCCACTGCAAATTGAGTAAAGGCTGTTTGACCGTAATTTTGATTGGCTAATTGAGTATTAACTTGATCTTTTACTGCACCAAAGTCAATGAGTACTAATTTCCCATCCTGTTCTCTACGAAGAATATTAGCAGGTTTGATGTCTCTATGGATCATTTTGAGAGAGTGAATATATTTTAAAACGGGGAGTATTTCTTTTAAAAATGCCTTTACCTGAGATTCATTGAATACGCCGTTTTGTTTTACTTCCTGTTGTAAATTTTTGCCCTTCACCAAACTTTGTACTAAATAGAAGTGTTTATCTTCTTCAAAGTAGTCTAACAATCTCGGTATTTGAGGATGATCAATTTTTCCTAAAGTCTTGGCTTCCCTTTCAAATAATTCTAATGCCATGTCAAAGGTTTCTTGATCCTTTGAAGTAGGTCTTAATTGCTTTATCACACAAAAAGGATTACCAGGTAAAGATAAATCAATACCTAAAAAAGTCGCACCAAATCCGCCTTTACCAATTTTCTTGATCGATCGATAGCGATTATGCAAAATTAAATTAGCACCACAACTCTGACAATGTTTAACACTGGGGTGATTTTGTGGTTCAGAACAGTTAGGATTTAGGCAATAGCTTAGAATCATTCAACCCTTGAGGAATTTGCTTGATTGATATTTAGTATAACTATTTTTTTTATACTCACATTTATCAGTATATTTTATCATTATGACAAAATCTCACTATAATCAATTTTAATAAACAAAAATTTTCAAACTAATGTTCAAAAAAATTTTATTCACTTTTGTTACTGGTGTATTGTTGACTATAGGCATCAAACCCAGTATGGCTAGTACAGTAATAGAAAAGGTTGCTCGTAGTGGTTTTATGACGGTAGGAGTACCCATGAATGCTGTACCTTATTCTTATATTAACGCTGAGGATCAATTAGACGGTTTTTCGATCGATCTTGTCAAGTTAATTCATCAGCAACTCGAAGAAGAATTAGACAGAAACATTAAACTCGATTTTGTGCAAGTGGAATCCATTAGAGACGGTGTACCAAAATTACTCACAGGGGAGATTGATATGGTATGCAACACTGTATTTACATGGCAAAGAGACAGGTATGTTGACTATACCTTAAGATATACAGTTTCAGGTATTAGACTTTTGTTTCCTAAAGGCAAAATCCCCGCCGATACTTCTATGACAGGTATGAAAATTGGGATTCCTCCTCAAACTTTTGTCAGTGATGCGGTAAAATTAGCCCATCCTAATGCAACTTTTGTTGATGTCGCTACTTTTGATGATGGTGGTACTGCTTTAAAAGAAGGTACTATTGACGCTTTAGCAGGAGATACCATGATGTTAGACGGGTTACGTCAACAGATAAACCCCGATGGTTTCGAGCAATATCCTCCTCTTTCCGAAACTCCTTATGCTAGATTTGGAGTAGGTTGTATTGTTGCCCCCAATAACTCTACTTTCCTTGACGTTGCTAATTTTACTATTGCTAGAATGATGGAAGGTTACTTAGTGAATGATCCTGAAATGACGGCTTTAGTTAATAAATGGATGGGCGAAAATGGTGTAGTTTCGATCGTTTCGCCAGAAGCCATTAAAAGTTTCTTCGAGAATACCATTAATAACCATGAACAAATTCCTTTCGGTAAATAATTAATAATTAATAATTAATAATTAACAATTGTATTTCTGTCATTGCGAGGCATAAAGCAATCTCTTTGATAGTCATTGCGAGGAAACGAAGCAATCTCAAAACCTAAAATTAAATTCATCAAAACATGAAAATCAATAATCTAACATGGTTAGGTTTTTTAATAACTTTATCTAGCGTTTGTCTTACTCCGAAAACTCTTGCGGTTAATCCTGAAGTCACATCAACAGATGTTATGGCAAATGTAGAAAACCGTTTAAATCGTATTGGTGAAGCCTTAAAAGCTAGAGAAGGAAACTTGCCTATAGACATTAAAAACTCTTTATCCGAAGAAATTTTGACAAGAAGTTTTATTAATGGTGGTAGTGGTTGGAGAAACGGCGGTGGTTTTCTCAATAATCGAGGAGGAGGGGGTTTTATCAACACTGGAGGAGGTAGTGGCTTTCTCAACAATCGAGGTTGGGGAGATGGTGGAGGCTTCTTAAATCGCCGTTAAGACAAAGAAAGACAAAGAAAGATAGGAAAAAAATCCATAGAAATAAATATTTTAATTAAAGAGTTAGTAAATTATGAAAATCACAAATTTAACATGGTTAGGCTTATTAATGACGTTATCTAGCTTTTCGGTGACAACAAAAACCCTTGCGGTTAATCCAGAAGTCAACAAAGCAACAGAAAATGTCGATAGTCGTTTAAATCGTATCTCTGAAGCCTTGAAAGCAAGGGAGAAAGAATTACCCGAAGATTCTGACTTGAAAGCCTCAACGGAAGAAATCTTAATTAGTTTAGGTTGGGGAAATGGGCGTCAAGGTACTTTTGTCAATGTTAATCGCCCCAATAATTTTTGGAATAATCGAGGTGGAGGAGGCTTCTTAAATAATCGTGGAGGAGGCGGTTTTATTAACCAACCTCGCAATTTTTGGAATAACCGAGGCTGGGGAGACGGCGGTGGTTTCTGGAATAGACGATAATTAATTAGAAGTTACCTCATCGTATTGTGATGAGGGGAGGTAATAGGTAATAGGTTAATCTGTTGATTCACAAAGATTAAAAAAGTTGTAGTGATTCAAACCATCAATAATTCCATCGGCAAATTGTCGATGGGAAAAGTATATCGGTTCTATTTCACTGAGGTTAGAAAGTTCTTCTTGATGACGATTCGCCACTACCACAGATAATGTGTTACCTAGCATCATGTCTTCGTCACCACCCGAACCTCCGGCAGTGAGAATACGGTTTAAGGGTATATCCCATTGACTGGAAAACCATCTGACTGCGTAGCCTTTTGAGGCTCTAACGGGTATAATGTCCAAAAATTGCCCAAAAGAAAAGATAACATTCACGGTTTGCTCGTTTTGAAGCAGTATTCTCTTAATATCTTCTATTTTTGGTGCGATCGAACTATCATAAAAGTAACTAATCTTGTAAATACTTTGTTCGGTTTTAGGTTGTAAAGTTAACCCTTCTAATTCTGATAAGAGGGTAACAATGCTTTGACGATTCCATTGGTAGTTAATATGAGTTGTCCAAGCGGTATCTCTAATTAAGTCTTGAGAGTAGTAGATTTCTGTACCCATACTGGTTATTAACACATCAGGTTGAGGAATATCGTATTTTCGCAATACTTTTAAGGCGGAGTCGAGTCTTCTTCCTGTGGCGATACAGAAACTAATGTTTTTGCGTTTTGCTTGAATTAACTCTATTAATTGCCCTAATGATTCTCGATCGCCGAGCAAGTTTTGATCTATACTGGATACGATCGCACCGTTATGGTACATCATCGCTCTACGTTGGGTAGGCATCCGTACTAAGCGCTCACTCTTATCGATAATGGGTTGTATAACTTTGAGATAGGTTTCTACATGGGAAGACCAAGTATAGTATTCTTTAACCTTAGTAACGCCATTGTTCGCAAAAATCTGCCATTGCTCTTTTTCACGGAGTACCTTTAAAATCTTATCACCAATGTCTTGAGGATTAAGAGGATCGATCAAATATCCATTCTGACAATTTTTTATTATATCAATAGGACCACCATCTTTTGTGGCTACAATAGGTAAACCACTGGCGGCAGATTCTATTAAGGTTAAGCCAAAAGGTTCGGTTAAAGCTGGATTGACGAAAACTCCCCCCGATAGCGCCGCTAAACGGTACATGATCTGAATGTCATCTAAGGTGATAGTTTTAGGATAGGCTACCTTACCATATAAATCATATCGATCGATCGTCAATAATAAATCTGTAAAAATATCTTGCAGACTACTTTCTAAATCCTTGACATCATTTCTTGTACCTGCAAAAATAACTAAATTTGCCTCCTCTTGTAATTGGGGATTTTGCCCAAAGGCTTCGATAAGAGTTTGAATATTTTTCCGTTGATCTAACCTCGAAAGTGCTAATATTATAGGCTTACGGGGATTAGTTAAAAATCGCTCGATCGACTTAAAGATATTACTCTCCCATTCGTTACCCTCTGGAGGATAGAATTTTTCTACATCCGTACCCGGAGGAATGACGCGCATTTGTTGTGGTTCATAGTAATCGTATTGGGCATACTGCTCATTTATCTCCTGAGAAGTGCTAGTAATAACCCTTTGAGCCGAACTTAAAGTTTCTTCCTCCCCATTGATACGGCGAATCATGTTATAGCGTTGCTCAATTTTTTCTTTTTTGACACCACTAGCTAACAGTCTTTTACGCTTACTTCTGCCTAAAGAATGTCCTGTATGTATCAAAGGTATTCCCAACTGATGAGATAATCTGACTCCCACATAACCCGCATCGGCATAATGGGTATGAATAACATCGGGTAATCTTGGTTGATTCTTTAAAAATTCGATGGCATTATCGGCAAAATTATCCAGATAATCCCATAAATCCTCTTTGGGTATATACTCATCATTTCCTGCACTAATACGAACAATATTCGCTTTTTCGTTAATAGGTTCAAGTTGTTGACTATAATCATCACTAACCTGAGTATCAATTAACAATTTCGTCATCAAATCGACTTTTTCCACTTCCTCCCGTTGGGATAATGCTTCCGCTAACTCCAAAACATACTTTGTTTGCCCCCCAGTATCCGCATCTCTTCCTAATTCTAAATCTTGTCCTCTAATTAGACCATGAATGCTAATAAGTAAGATATATTTTTGTGAACTTTTCATTATCCTAGTGATACATTGTGTTTTATTTTATTATAACTGACGTTACGCACTCTATGTTAAATTTTAATAGGTATCAGGTATCGGGTAGCAGGTATTAGGTTAAATTCAAACTGTTAATTTATAACAATTGCATTTTT